>JAICGQ010000065.1 GCA_025923035.1 Pyrinomonadaceae bacterium
GGATCCGCCCGCGTTTGCGAAGAATCGCGCGAGTCTGAAGTCAGCGATTCGAGGTTATAAAGAGATCAATCTGCGGGCGTTGAAGTTGCTGAATCCCGGCGGCGTGCTGGTAACGTGCACTTGCTCGTATCACGTTTCAGAGGAACTGTTTATTAAGATACTTGCGCACGCGGCGATCGATGCACACCGGCGTGTGCAGATTATGGAGAAGCGCATGCAGGCGACAGATCATCCGGTGCTGGTCGGGATGCCTGAGACTTACTACTTGAAGTGCGTGATCGCGAGAGTAATTTAGCCGCGGATTACACGAATCCGTGCAAATCGGATTTACACAGATCCGCGGCAATCCGCGGCTAATGATCTAAAGTCCCGGATCGTTTTCGACCACGATTCTGGTCGTGTAGTCCTTGCCGCCAACGGTCAGCTTCAGGTTATAGATGCCGGCTTCGAGCGGCAGTCCCTGGGTGAAGACCCCGCCAAAACCGCCGCCGCCGCCGCCGCCACCACCACCGCCGCCACGACCAAAACCACCACCGGTCGGACGTGGAGGCGGATCGCTACGAAGGTTCCACTGAACTCTGTTCAACCCCGCTTCGTTCGTTCCGACCATGTTACGGACCACTTTCCCGGTGTAGTCCGAGATCGTCAGTTTCACTTCACCCGAAGCAGGTGACTTCAGGTAGTAACTGATGGCAGTCCCCGGAGCCGGGTTAGTGCCGCGGAAAAGCTTTGCGCCACCCCAATAACGACTAATCCGAATGTCGTTTTGCCAGATCGTTCCGGGTCTAACGTCAAACAAGTGCACATCCGAGTCGCGCACTTTCTGCGACATCTGTTGCAACGGCGTGATGTCGTCGATAATGAAAATTCCGCGACCGTGCGTACCCACGATGAGATCGTTGTCGCGTGGATGGACGATGATGTCGTCGATGCGCATCGTCGGCATGCCCGACATTAGCGGTTTCCATTCAGCTCCACCGTTTTGCGAGATGTAAAGACCAAATTCGGTGCCGGCATAGAGCAACTCTTTGTTCTGCGGGTCTTCACGAATCACGTTGACCGTGCCCCACTTCGGAAGATTGTTGACGATCGAAGTCCACGTCGCACCGTAATCCTTAGTGACGAACAAGTATGGCTTCAGATCGTCCAAACGATGTCCATCAACGGCGAGATAACAAACGGCTGGATCGTAGCGCGAAGGCTCGACACGCGAGATGTGATACGTCTCGCCGATGCCGGGCACGTTCTTTGAAACGTTGGTCCAGGTCGCGCCGCCATCGCGACTGACCTGGATGTTGCCGTCGTCAGTGCCCACCCAAAGTATGCCCGGCACTTTGGGCGATTCAGCTACCGTCACAATGTAACCGTACCCGCTGTAGCCATCGTGCTTCGACGCCATCGGATCCTTGCCGGGCACTCCCATTATCGGCAGCGTGTTGCGATCGATCTGCTTTGTAAGGTCGATCGTCGTGGTCCATGTGTCGCCGCGGTCCATCGATCGGAAGAGCCGGTTTCCACCTGCATACACAACGCGCGGGTTGTGTGGTGACAGATGGATCGGGGTGCTCCAGTAGAAGCGATAGACTTCGGTGGGTGGCGGTGTTGGAACAACGTTCGATTGCAGGTTGGCGCCGCCAAACCCACCGATCCCCTGGGCCGCGGCAAATGCGGCAAGCTGGGCTTGAGTGTCAGGAGTTGGTGAAGCACCCGGAGTATCAGGAGTTGGTGAAACGCTCGGCGTAGGACTTGCCCCGGGCGCTGCACCTCCTCCTTGTCCCCTTCCTCGCGGCCTCGGCACACCGCGCGGCCGGATGCTGACGCTGCGTCCGGTACGAAGATCCACACGCTGAATCGCGCCGCCTTGAGACTCGGCATAGACGATGTTGTGGTCCGTCGGATCGATCTGCGTGTAAAAACCATCGCCACCGGCGACGCGATACCAATCAGCATTCGTGATGCCGACCTGCTGGTTTCGCGTTTGACTTGGACCACCCCACGATCCGTTGTCCTGTAAGCCGCCGTAGACGTAGTACGGCTTACGCATATCGACTCCGATCGCGTAAAACTGCGCGGCTGGAATCGTGTTGATGAACTCCCACGTCGCGCCCTGGTCGTAACTGACGTTTAGCCCGCCATCGTTTCCGACAAGCAAGTGGTCGCTATTTGCCGGATTGATCCAGATCGCGTGGTTATCAACGTGCGCGATGCCCGACTGCAGCGATCGAAAAGTCTTGCCGCCATCGGTGGATTTGCTGAAGTTCAATCCGCCGACGTAAACAGTTTCCGGATTTTTTGGATCGACACGGATCTGGCTGTAGTACATCGGACGGTTGTTTTCATTACTGACGATGCGCCAGGTCTTCCCCTTGTCATCCGAGCGCCACACGCCCGATCTCTTCGGATTCAAAGGGGTAGGCGTAGGCGACGCACTGGGGCTCGGAGACGGCGACGGTGAGGGACTCGGGCTCGGAGCCACCTGGCCGCCGACAGTTTGTTCTTCACCACCCGTGCCGGTGCTCGCGCCGACTTCCATCTGCGCGTAAAGGATATTTGGATTCGAACGCGAAACGTCCAATCCGATGCGGCCGAGCACTCCTTCCGGAAGTCCGGCGCCTTCGAGCTTCTTCCAGGTCTTACCCGCGTCGATCGTCTTCCAGATTCCGCTTCCCGGACCACCGCCATTGAAACCAAAGTTCGTTCTGCGGCGCTGGTACGAAGCAGCGTAAAGTGTCTTGCTGTCCAACGCGTCCATCGCGATATCGGTGAAGCCGGTGTCTTCGTCGATGAACTTTACGTTCGTCCAGGTCTGGCCACCGTCCGTGGTTTTGTACACACCGCGTTCTTTGTTTGGTCCAAAGAGGTGACCCAGCACCGCGACGTAGACGGTATTTGGATCTTTCGGATCGATCACAATGCGACCGATAGTCTGCGAGTCTTCAAGACCCATTTTGGTAAAGGTTTTTCCAGCGTCGACGGACTTGTAAATGCCATCGCCGAAGCTCGAGCTCTGGCGATTATTCGGTTCGCCTGTGCCTACCCAAACTATGTTTGGATCCGAAGGCGCGATGGCGATATCACCGACGGAATGCGTGCCGTACGTGTCGAAGATCGGTTGAAAGGTCGTACCGTTGTTTGTCGACTTCCAAACGCCATTGGTCGCGAACGCGACGTAGATGATGAAAGGATTCTGCTCGACCACGGCGATGTCGTCGATACGGCCGCCCATGCTTGCTGGTCCAATACTGCGCCAGACGAAACGCTTCAGCGTCGGATCGGTCGACCAGTTGATTGGTGTTGGAGTCGGACTGGGACTCGGACTCGGACTCGGCGTCTGCGTGGCGGCTGCGGCTGGAGTTTGAGACGTATTTTGGTTTTGCGAATGGACGGTTATGCTGGCGAAAGCCACAGCACTGACGATCACAATCAACAGGCAAAGATCGTAAACGGAGCGCGACCGGTCTTTCATAAGAAAGTGTCCTTTCAACGAATTGTTTACCTAAACTGCGCGGGATAGAACGGCTAGGATGCGGAATATAAATAAGTGGCGCGTTGAATGCAACTACATAGGTCGTATAAGTCCTGTAGACCTATTACCCACGCCAGACAACGCCGCGAGCAGCGCTATCGGCCAGGCGTTTTGCATCGGGCAATGCTTCAAGCGCACGAAGCACTTGCACATCACTGTCAAGCAATACACGCGCGCCGGCGTCATTTGAAAACGCTGCTGTCACGATGTCCTGCCGCAATCGTAGTTTGGCAAAATCCAGCTCCTCGTCGATCTGAGCAGGTTGGACGCGAAAGTCTGGCTGGGCACGAACGAAGTTTCGAAATGCTTCGAGAACCCGATCGGTGATGGGAAAGTCTGTGGGCCTGGCGTTCTTGCCGTATTGGACCTTGTCCACTCGATACGATTCCAAACCAGGGACAACTCCGGCCGCCAAGTGTCTCGTGAAGTGAAACGCGGCTTCCGCGATACGCAATCGAGCGGGAGTGTTGGGAGGTTCTTTGACTTCGATATCCGGAGTAATGCCGCCGCCGCCATAGAAGACTCGACCAACCGCGGTTTGCACGGGCTGTCCTGTCTGTGGAGGCGGAGTTGGAGAAGCCAATGACAGCGGCGAATCGAGATTCCGTGTTGAGTTGCCGGACGGCTGGTTCTCGCTCTGGTCGTGTCGCGTGTAGTAATCGTAAAGCGAGCCACTGGAATAATCGCGCTGTAAGGAACGCCCGTACGGAGTGTAATAGCGCGCGGTTGTGAGTGTGAGTCCGGTGTTGAAAGGCAACTGGAATATTCGTTGCACCAGACCTTTGCCAAAACTCGTTTCGCCAACAATCAATCCGCGACCGTGATCCTGAACCGCGCCCGCGACGATCTCCGAAGCTGAGGCGCTGTTTCTATTGATCAGTATCACCAAAGGCAGCGTTGCCGGATCGGAGCCAGTGGACTTGTAGAGAATGGGCTCACTGTATTCGGTACGACCCTTTACAGTAACCACGGTTAGCCCGCGTGGCAGAAACTCACTCGCGACATCGATAGCCTGGTCCAGAAGTCCGCCAGGATTGCCGCGCAAGTCGAGTATCAGCTGGCGCATTCCCTGCTCTTCCAGCCGCTTCATCGCCTTCGACAGCTCATCGTCACTGGATCTTTGAAACCCGCCAGTGAGACCGATGTATCCGGTACCGGGGCGAATCATGTACGCGTTGCGAATGGTGGGCAGCGGCACGGCATCACGAACCATCGTGAAATACAGTGGTGTTTCAGAACCGGCGCGTTCGACTTTGAGCGTCACCGGTTCCCCAAGCGAGCCACGAACGTTTTTTGAGACCTGCTCGCTGGTCCAGTCACGCGCGTCCCTGCCGTCAACTTCGAGAATGCGATCGCCGTACTTCAACCCCTGCTTCGCAGCCGGTGTGCCCTCGACGACTGACTGCACGTAAACGCCGTCGCGACGCGGCACGCCGTCGCGATGCTGCACGATCGTCACGCCGATCCCGTAGAAACGAGAATCCTGATCCTCTTTCAGCTTTTTGAATTCGGTGTAAGGAAAGTAAGCAGAGTGCGGATCGAGGGTGGAAAGCATGCCCTGAATCGCGGCCTGGGTCGCTTTCTCGTGATCGATGTCGCCGGAATAATTGCGTGTGATCGTCGAGATCGCTTCGTTGTAGTCCTTTTCGATCTCGTCGGCAACGCGATAGGAGTTCTTCGCGTTGTTGGAAGTGAAGCTGCCGAGTTTACGGCTGTTGCCAATCGTGCCGCCAAATACGGCTGCGCCCAAAATTACCGCCAGCGCGGTGATCGTAAATTTATTTAACCAACCAGCGTGGTAGTGAGATGGTGATTTCTCGAATTGGCGGGCGACTTCCATTGCTGAAATATACCATAGGCAGAGGAACTCGTTGGAGTGCAGCACCTCCCTGGAGTGCGGCGGCCTGGCGCCGCTATGGTCTTTGATCACGAGATCGAGACTAAGCGGCGTCAGGCCGCCGCACTCCAGGGAGGTGCGCGTGGCTATGTTATATTGCGAACGGATGTCCGAATCTCTCTCGGTCGTTATTCCCGCTTACAACGAGGCGGTCCGCTTGGGAAATACCCTTCGGGCCGTCGTCGATTACTTGCGTCAGAATTCACCGGATGCGGAGGTAATCGTGGTCGATGATGGCTCGTCAGACCAAACCGCCGAGCTTGCTCGCGAGGCTCTTCTCGATGCCGGAAACCTGCGCACTTCAGTAATCAGTTACAAATCAAACTTAGGAAAAGGAAGAGCAGTCAGGCTGGGACTCCTGGCCGCGCGCGGCGAGGTCACGCTGTTTTCGGATGCGGACCTCTCGACACCGATCACCGAAGCTCCAAAACTGATCGAGCCGATTCTCAGAGGTGAGTGTGACGTGGCGTTTGGCTCGCGCGCGTTGAATCGAGAGCTGATCGGCGTGCATCAACCGTGGCGTCGCGAACAAGGCGGGCGCGTTTTCAATCTGGTCGTTCGTTTAGCCACCGGACTGCCGTTCTGGGACACGCAATGCGGCTTCAAGGCTTTTCGGATGAGTGTGTGCCGTCCGCTTGTCGAAGCGGCGACTGTCGATCGGTTTGGATTCGACGTCGAACTGTTGTACCTGGCTTTTGTCGCGGGGTTGAAGTTGAAAGAGATTCCGGTGCGATGGGACCACAATGAGGGAAGCAAAGTTAGTGTGATCAGTGATAGTTTCAGGATGCTGAATGAAGTCGGCTTGATCCGGCAGCAGGCCCGCCGCGGCGTTTATGAAAGTGCGATTCGGGCGGTGCACGAATTGAAACAAAGCGCGTAATATAGGTCCTATTCAGCAAAGCCATGACTGCTCGTCTCAACGTCAACATCGATCACGTCGCCACGGTGCGGCAGGCACGTCGTGCTCCGGAGCCGAGTGTCATCGCCGCCGCGATGGCTTGTGAACAAGCCGGAGTGGATGGCATCACGGTCCATCTGCGCGGCGATCGCCGCCACATTCAAGATCTCGATATCCGGCTCCTGCGTGACTCAGTAACCACCTATCTCAATGTGGAGATGGCTGCGACCGATGAGATGCTGGACATCGCGCTGCAAGCACAACCGGACGCCGTCACGCTCGTGGCGGAACGACCGAATGAGATCACGACCGAAGGTGGACTCGACGCTAAAGGAAACGTCGCGGTTGTAAGTGTGGCGGTGGACCGGCTGCGAGAAGCTAACATACTCGCGAGTTTGTTTATCGATCCCGATCCGGGGCAGATTGAAGTGGCGCAACGGATTGGCGCACAACAAGTGGAGTTATGCACTGCGGCATACGCGGAAGCGACACTCGGAGCGCGCGGCATTCATGGCGAAGGCGCCACTCGCGCCGCGCAGGAGTTGCAGCGGTTAAGAGAGGGTGCTGAACTCGCGATGCGATTGGGTTTGAATGTCGCCGCAGGTCACGGTCTGACTTATCGAAACGTTGGGGCTGTTGCGAAGATCAAGGAAATTACCGAATTCAATATCGGACACAACATCATTTCGCGTGCGATTTTTGTGGGGTTGCAGAAAGCAGTGAGGGAAATGCGCGCCGCGATAAACAAAGGATAGTTTTCGCGCAAAGACTTAAAGGCGCAAAGAAAGACGCAAAGTGAGATCAATCTTCTTTGCGTCTTCCTTTGCGCCTTTGCGCGAGAATTATCCTCGGCTTGACGCTAGTTGCAGTCGAACTACGGATCGATCCAGCTCGGCTTTTGCGACTTCAAGCTCCTCTTCACTCCCGCTCCAGGCGTTCAACTGCTTCTCGAGTCGTTCGCGCGAGAGCTTCGCACGCGCCGCGTCGATCTCGTCAGGTCGCTCCGCAACCTCCGCCAGCACCGACACGTGATCGTCTCGCACTTCAACGAACCCGCCCGAAACATGCAACGGGAAATTCTTCCCGTCCTGCACGTACGTCAGCACGCCGGTTTGCAGTTGAGAGATCAAAGGTGTGTGCCCCGGCAGTATTCCTAACTCACCGCCCAGCCCCGGCACAGTGACCATATCAACCGGCTCAGCCAGCACGCGTCGCTCGGGTGTGACAACTTCGAGTTGAATTTTGTCCGCCATAGTCCCTACTGCGCAAACGTCTTCGCTTTTTCGATCGCTTCTTCAATCGTGCCGACCATGTAGAACGCCTGCTCCGGCAAATCGTCGTGCTTGCCGTCGACCAGTTCGCGGAAACCGCGGACGGTGTCTTCGAGTTTGACGTACTTGCCTTCGAGGCCGGTGAACTGAGCGGCAACGAAGAACGGTTGCGAAAAGAACTTCTGAATCTTGCGAGCGCGCGAAACGATCAACTTGTCTTCGTCAGACAGTTCGTCGAGACCAA
Organism: Pyrinomonadaceae bacterium; assembly: GCA_025923035.1. GTDB lineage: Bacteria > Acidobacteriota > Blastocatellia > Pyrinomonadales > Pyrinomonadaceae > PSRF01. The sequence continues at coordinate 7,837 of JAICGQ010000065.1, forward strand.
GGATCGCGATGATGTCCTGAAGATCCTTATAACGCTGCAACACGCGCTTCACGTCCTGAGCTGTGTCGTAGTGCTCCTGTCCGATGACGCGCGGATCCAGAATACGCGACGATGACGTGAGCGGATCCACCGCCGGATAAATACCCAGCTCCACGATCTGTCGCGAGAGCGCGGTAACCGCGTCGAGGTGCGCGAAGGTGGTTGCCGGCGCCGGATCGGTGTAATCGTCGGCAGGCACGTAAACAGCCTGGATCGAAGTGATGGAACCGGTTTTGGTCGAAGTGATGCGCTCCTGCATCTCGCCCATTTCCGTCGCGAGGTTTGGTTGGTAACCCACCGCTGAAGGCATGCGGCCGAGCAACGCCGATACTTCTGAGCCTGCCTGTGTAAAGCGGAAGATATTGTCGATGAACAGCAGCACGTCGAGCCCTTGATCGCGGAAGTACTCGGCGACCGTGAGTCCCGAAAGCGCCACGCGCAGACGCGCGCCGGGCGGTTCGGTCATCTGCCCGTAGATGAGCGCCACTTTCGACTGTCCGATCGTGTTCATGTCGACCTTGGAAAGATCGAACGTGCCGGTGTCGTGGAAATTCTTATTGAACTCTTCGCCAAACTGGATAACCTGCGACTCGACCATCTCGCGCAGCAGATCGTTTCCTTCACGCGTGCGCTCACCAACGCCGGCAAACACCGAGAAGCCGGAACGCGCTTTCGCGATGTTGTTGATCAACTCCATCACGATAACCGTCTTGCCGACGCCCGCGCCGCCGAACAAGCCAATCTTGCCGCCGCGCAAAAACGGTTGGATCAGATCGATGACCTTGATGCCCGTTTCAAACATCTGCAACTCAGTTGACTGTTCTTCGAATGTCGGAGCATGGCGATGGATCGGATAGCGCTTATCGTGCTTCACGGGTCCGAGTGTATCGACGGGCTCGCCGATAACGTTCAGCACGCGTCCAAGCGTTCCCTCGCCTACCGGCATCGTGATAGGGCCGCCGGTATCGATGGCTTTCATACCGCGCACCATGCCGTCAGTCGGCAACATCGAAACGGTTCGCACGCGGCCTTCGCCGAGGTGTTGCTGCACTTCGGCAATAACGTCAATCGGGACCGGCACGTCGAACCCGTCAGAGACGACTCGCAGCGCCTGGTAAATCGGGGGCAGGTAGCCTCCCTGAAACTCAACGTCGAGAACAGGACCAATAATCTGCACGACTTTGCCGACGTGGTGACCGTCAGCGCTCATGTTTCCATTAGGCGTAGCCATACTGTCTTTGAACTCCTCTTCGACCTATAAAGGCGAACAAACTGGCAGGGATTAAAAGCCAGACAAGATAACACACGACTCGCACGCCGTAAAAGCCATCCGCGATCTTAGCCGCAGATGAACGCGGATCAGAAACTAATTAGCTAATTAAATTTCAGGGTCGATGCGAATCTTCATTCGCTGCAAAACCTGCAGGTCTTCTTCGGTGAGCTCGAGGCTCGCGGTTTCCGTGTCACTCTCCTCGTCACCGGCGTGAGGCCTCAAACCAATCTCGAGCCGGAGAGTTAATTCCATCTCGTAGCCGGCTTCGCGCAGACGTTCAATGGCTTCCGCGACCTTTGTCGAATTCTCTACAGATTCGTTAATCGCCGTGCCGATCTCGCGAACTATCTCTTTTGCGTCGTCATCGATATCCATTTTGTTGGTATGCTACGCCAAGAATTGCCGATTGCCAATTGCCGATTGTCAATTTCCGCTGGAACAAGCGCCGATAAATTGGCAATCGGCAATTGGCAATTGGCAATGTTAGACTGAGCGCCATGTTCGGCACTATCGGAATCCTGACTGGCGGCGGTGATGCGCCAGGCCTGAACGCTGTGATCCGCGCGGTCGTAAAGACCGCCACTTGCGAATACGGCATGCGCGTAATCGGCATAGAAGACGGTTTTGAAGGACTGCTCGGCGCCACTAAAACCCGCTCGCTTACATCCGGTGACGTGCGCGGCTTGCTGCCACGCGGCGGAACAATCCTCGGAACACGCAATCGCGGGCAGTTTGTCCGGCGAACAAAAGACGGCGAGACAATGGACGTCGAAGCCGTCTACAAGGAAGCGATCTCGAACATGAAGATCGTCGGTATCGATGCGCTCGTGGTCCTTGGTGGTGAGGGCACGCTGACGATAGCTGCTGAATTTCATAAACGCGGCATACCTGTGTGTGGCGTGCCGAAGACTATTGATAACGATCTCGCCTGCACCGAATTGACGTTCGGCTTTGTCACTGCCCTGGACATCGCCACCGAAGCGTTGGACCGTCTGCACACGACTGCCGAGTCGCACGATCGCGTGATGATCCTGGAAGTGATGGGCCGTCACGCTGGTTGGATCGCGCTTCATTCAGGGATCGCCGGTGGCGCCGATGTGATCCTGATTCCGGAGATTCCCTTCTCGCTCGAAGCCGTAGCTGAGAAGATTCGCGCGCGGGATCTCAGTGGATCAAATTTTAGTATTATCGTCGTCGCGGAAGGCGCGCTGGAAATCGGGCACGAGCTGGTTTATCAAGACAAGGGTGATGGACATCGTGCACCTCGTTTAGGTGGCATCGGACAACACTTGCAACAGGATCTGGAAAAAATCACGGGCCGTGAGACCCGTTGTGTGGTGCTCGGTCATCTCCAGCGGGGTGGCCGGCCAAATGCATTCGACCGGATGCTGGCAACGAATTACGGCTCATGCGCGGTACGTGCGCTGGCCAATGGCGAAAGCGGCGTGATGGTCGCGTTACAAGCAGGAGACGTGGTTACGGTTCCGCTTACGGAGGCCATCAAGAATATCAAGACAGTGCCGCCAAACGGCCAGTTGGTCCGTACGGCCCGCGATACAGGTATTTCCTTTGGTGCGCCTGACGAGGCCAGTTATCATAAGCGGCAATAGTTGGCGGAAGGATCGAACAGGTGTCACAGGTAATCAAAGAGAAACTCCAGGGAGAACTCGACGAACTGGAAACCGAACTGCGCATTCATTTGCCGAAAGAGATCAAACGGGCACTGGAATTCGGCGATCTGCGCGAGAACTCCGAATACCGGGCGGCGTTAGATCGCCAGAATGTAGTCAAAGCGCGTATCGTCGAGCTGCGGCAAAGGATCAGTGAGATAGCCTCGATCGATCCGAATAAAGTGCCGCGAGATAAAGCCTCGTACGGTTCTACACTTGTCTTGTACGACAGCGAGAAAGATGAAGAAGTCACCTATCGTCTGGTGACGCCGGAAGAGAGTGATCCGGCGCAGGGATTGATTTCCACTACGTCGCCTGTCGGCCGGAGTTTGATGGGAAAACAGGAAGGCGATGAAGTCGTTGTGCGTACTCCTGCCGGGGCACGCAATTTCGAGATCAGGCAGTTGCGTACGCTACATGACGACCTGGCGACCGAAGGGTAGCTCTTCTCCGTGCAACCTCTGTGTACGGTAGCGAACCACAGAGAACACAGAGCTTGCACAGAGAAGCGAGAAATTCGAAACATGACAATTTGCCCAGAATGTGTAAACTGCTGCCGCGTTTTAGAGGCTAGCCCGGCGAGGAGATAACGTACCTAACGAATGTTTGGAGCCAGTATAGGACGAGCCGCTCAGCGAATCATCGATGCCATAGTGCGCTGGCTGGCTATGGGCCACATCAGTCCTAATGTTTTGACCGTGATCGGCGTCTCTTTGAACGTCGGGTGCGGTCTTCTTTTCGGGATGGGCCGGTTTTTCTCCGCCGGAATCGCGCTTATCGTCGCCAATCTTTTTGACATGCTTGACGGGCAGGTGGCCCGTCTGTCGGGCCGTGTAACCCGGTTTGGAGGTTTTTTAGACTCCTCCTTGGACCGGCTGTCTGACATGGTGGTCTTTGTGGGCCTGATGGTCTTTTATGCCCGGGATACTGAGTTTCATTCAACTCTTAACGTTTTTCTTGCGGGCGCCGGATTAATGGGGTCGGTTATGGTAAGCTACGCGAGCGCCCGGGCGGAGAGCTTGATTCCCAAATGTGACGTGGGCTTTCTGCGGCGCCCAGAACGCGTTGTACTCTTTATTATCGGGGCGCTCAGCACTCATCCTGGTTCGACTAATTTCTTCGCCAATCGGATGCCGGCCGTTTTGTGGGTACTCGCCATCGGCTCTTATTGGACCTTCGCCCACCGCATGTATCACACGTGGCGCGAACTAACCAAGGCAGAAGAAGCAAAAACGTCGAACGCTGACACCAAGGCTTCGTATGATCGCCGGAAGCGCCCAGAGGTTGCGATTTCATAAGTCCTGTGGGACTTATTGGTCCTATAGGACCTAAAAAGTTTCTTGAGGGTAAAACGTTTGACTACTTGTCCGTGCTGCGGCTTTAAGTTCCACGGCCTTTTGAGCAGTGGTTGTAAACAGTGTGGCGCGCGTGCCATCGGTGAGCCGCTCCCGAGACCGTCACACGAACTCCCTTCCTACGGCCGGGCATTAATTCTGGCAGTCAGTGGATCTTTGGCGGTCCTGATTTTTGTGGTCCAGACCATCACCGCATTCTTCCAACGCGCGTCAGACTCGTATGGATTCTGGTCCTGGGTTGCCGCGGGCGAAACTGCCGCCTGGCGTTTGAAGTGGATTTCCATTCCTGTTCTCTTAGCCACTATTTTTATCGGACGAAAGCTATATCGCTCCGTTCTCGAGCAGCCGAAAAGGTTTTGTGGAGTCAAGCATGCCCGCAACGGTTTGCTTGCAACTTCCATCGTCACTTTGCTGATCGCTTTACTGATCGGCGTGACAGTGCCGGCCCGGTTGCAACAGCGAAGGCTCGCTAAAGACGCCGCCATGCGCGCGCAGGCTTACACGATTGAGCGAGCGTTGTTTGAATACCGTCTCAAGTACCAGACTTTTCCCGCGGATATTAAAACCCTGCAACAACGAATTCCGGATCCTGACGGCTCGCTCGCCGCTGCTCTACGGAATATCGATCCAGCCGCTTACGAGCCGAGTGCTGACTTTGCCGTTGTAGCAACTGAAAAATCGCGCACGTTGCGTGGCGCGGTTATTCGCAAGACTTCCCTGGCGTCTCCTACTGACGACACACCGCCAGGCGGATTATCCTTTACAACCTACGTCCTGCGACTTCCAGGCGAAGACAAAATCACGGGCACTGACGACGACTGGATCAACCGCGATGGCATGATCATGAAACTTTCTGACGTTGCTAAGGGCGGCGTCGGACGTTCCGTGTCGGCAGGCGCCCTGCAACCATAGCGACTCAATGTCGTTCCTCGATCGTTTCCGTAAGAAGACTGAAGACGAAGCCTCACGAATTGCGCGTCTTTCGAAGACCGGCCGCATGGCCGACGGGCGGATCATCGACGCAGTTTCAGATGACCACGGCCACATCACAGAAGTAACCTACACCTACATGCTGGCCGGTGTTCAATACGAATCTTCACAGGCACTCAGCGAACTGCAACAACAACACGCGAACGATTACGCTCCCGGCAAACAGATCGTGATTCGTTACGACCCCCGAAGCCCTGCGAATTCGATCGTCGTCTAGACAGGATTCACAGGATTTGGACAAGATTTACATGATAATCCTGATAAATCATGTAAATCCTGTAAACTGACCTGCATGTTCCGCAAAGTCCTGATTGCTAACCGCGGCGAAATCGCCATCCGCATCATTCGCACCTGCCGCGAGCTTGGCATCAGGGCTGTGGCGATCTATTCCGAGGCGGACGCGGAGAGCCTGCACGTGCGGATGGCTGATGAAGCTGTTTGTGTTGGACCAGCCTCGTCCAGTCAGAGCTACTTAAAAATCAACACCATTGTTGCTGCCGCCAAAGCAGTGAACGCTGAAGCTGTTCATCCAGGCTATGGCTTCCTCGCGGAGAGTGCTGAGTTTGCGAGCGCCGTCACGTCAGCAGGTTTGACGTTTATTGGTCCAGACACCGAAGCGATGGACATCATGGGATCCAAGACGAGCGCTCGTCGCGCCGCGCTTGAAGCGGGTGTTCCGATCGTTCCCGGAACGGTCGAGCCGCTACAATCCTTTGAAGAAGCAAACGAGACGGCGGAGAAGTTTGGTTACCCGGTTATGTTAAAGGCCGCTGCCGGTGGTGGCGGCAAAGGTATGCGACTCGTGACGGACAATGCGGATCTTCGTTCCGCATTTGAAACTGCACGGACTGAAGCCGCCGCGGCGTTTGGTGACTCGTCGCTGTATCTTGAGAAGGCAGTCGAGCGTCCACGGCATATCGAGATACAGATCTTCGGCGACACGCACGGCAACGTGGTCCATCTCGGTGAGCGTGAGTGTTCCATTCAGCGCCGCCACCAGAAAGTAATCGAAGAATGTCCTTCGCCGATCAATGATCCGGATCTGCGCCGGCGCATGGGTGAAGCCGCGGTGAAGATGGGGCGCGCTGTGAGCTACACAGGCGCGGGCACGGTCGAGTTTCTCTTCTCCGATGCTACGCGCGAGTTCTATTTTCTCGAGATGAACACGCGTCTTCAGGTCGAGCATCCGGTGACTGAGCTGGTAACGGGTCGCGATCTCGTGCGCGAACAATTTCTCGTTGCTACTGGAGAACGCTTGTCATTCAAGCAAGAGGATATTGATTGGCAGGGCCATGCGATCGAGTGCCGCATCTACGCGGAAGATCCGGCGAACAACTTCTTCCCGAGCCCTGGCGCCATCACTCACCTGCAAGAACCCGCCGGCCCCGGAATCCGGATCGACAGCGGTGTCACGCGTCTTTCCGAAGTGTCTATTCACTACGATCCGATGATTGCGAAGCTTGCTGTATGGGGACGGACGCGTGGCGAAGCAATCGCTCGTTTGCGGCGCGCGCTCGATGAGTACGAAGTTTCAGGAATCACGACTACACTGCCCTTTTTCCGTGAAGTTGTCAGAGACGAAGAGTTCATTGCCGGGCGGCTCGACACCGGTTTCATAGCGCGCTTCAACGAACGCAGAAAGCCGGATGCGCAAACACCCGCGATTGAAGCTGACCTCGCCGTAATCGCTGCCGCGCTCAGTTACGGCGCGCGCCAACAGCAGGCTTTGGTCCAGGCGGCCACGAACAGTCGTTGGAAAATGGCTGGTCGAAACGCGGCGTTGAAAGTGCAGCCGCAACAAACTTCCTCGAAGTGGAGGAAGTCGTGAAACTAAAAGCCTTGATCGGAGATCGTGAAGAGGAGCTCGTCATCAAGTTCCAGGACGGACGAGTTTCGGCGGAGGTTGGTGGTCGTGTTTACGATCTCGAGGTTCGCGAGCCACAGCCCGGCGGGTACCTGTTTTTTCTCAACACGGACGTGCATGAATGTCTCGTGAGTGAACGAGCGACGTCAAAGGATGCTTTCGCTGTAAGTGTTCGCGGACACAGTTATGAAGTGACGATTGTCGATCCCAAGCGTCTGCGCAGCGGGCAGAATTCGGATCGACACCATCACGGTCTTGCACAAATTTTGGCGCCGATGCCCGGCAAAATCGTGCGCGTGCAGACTGAAGCCGGGGCCGCGGTGGAAAAAGGTGCGGGCGTGGTAGTGGTGGAAGCAATGAAGATGCAGAATGAAATGAAGTCGCCACGAGCCGGCGTGGTTGTTTCGATCAACGTTAAGCCCGGCGACACGGTGAACGCTGGTGACGTGTTGGCGGTGATTGAATAATGCGGATACTGCTGTGGGACATTGATGGCACGCTGATCCGGTCGGTGAAGACCGGAGGGTACAAGGACTACACGATTCCTGTGCTCGAGGAGGTTTTTGGCACTGCCGGGCGGCTCGGCGATATGCACGTGTCGGGAATGACCGATCTGCAGATCGTTTTCGAAGCGCTGAGTGATGCCGGTATTACTCAGGACGATATTCTCGCCCGCGCGGAAGTGCTGGTTTCGCGTTTGACTGAAGAAGCAAGGAAAGTGACTGGCAACGGCACGAAGTTTTTTGAACTGCTGCCGGGCGTGCGCGACACGTTGGAAGCTCTCGCTGCGCACCCGCGGTACGAGTCAGCGCTCGTGACCGGCAACATCAAACCGATGGCGCAACTTAAGATGGAACTAGTCGGGCTGGATCACTTCTTTACCTTGCCGGGCGCGTTCGGCGACGAGTCTCACAACCGCCGCGATCTTCCAGCACGCGCAGCCGAGCGCATTCGCAAACATCTCCAACTCGATCTCGCGCCCGAACAATTCATCGTCATCGGCGACACACCAAACGACATCGACTGCGCGCAACACTTCGGCGCTCGAGCGATCGCCGTCGGCACCGGTCGCTTCTATTCGAGGGAAGAGATCCTCGCGTGCGAACCCGATGCGCTGCTGCCTAATCTTTCAGACGTTGACCTTGTCCTCAGAACGCTCGAGAAGCTTTGATTGAGTTTCCGCGCAAAGGCGCAAAGAAAGACGCAAAGTGGTTCAAGGTTTTTTTGCGTCTTTGCGGGAGAAATCTTCCAGCCTCAAATGCGATGGAAACCCTTGAGGATGTCTTTCGTCTTCAGGCGCAGGATCACCGGACGTCCGTGTGGACAAGTCGTCGGCGAGGATGTCAGCAGTAACTTATCAATTAACCAGCGCATCTTCTCAGGCGCGAGCGGCATGTTGACCTTGATTGCGGCGTGACACGCGAGCGACGCAGCAATCTCATCGCGCAACGTTTCCTGGGCCGTACTCTTCTTCTCTGCATCAACCGTTTCCAACAAC
>JAICGQ010000066.1 GCA_025923035.1 Pyrinomonadaceae bacterium
ATCGGTCGCATCGGCTCTCCGTTTTTCTTAGGTTTGTTACGCCCCGGCAGGTCAAGACAGGCCAAGGCTCCAGAAACCTCTCGGCAATGACTGTGCCATTCCGTCCCGGACACAACGTAAGTTCAGTATTTGTATTATTTAGAGGGAGAACTCAGGAACTTTAAACGGTGAGATCCGTGTGTCTTCTTGCTACAGACGAGAGGGATCGTCGCAGCGTGTGGCATTTTTTCACCGATCTTTGCCCATCGCAGCACTCATCGCCGCGATGATTTGATCGGTCACGCGCTTCTTGTAAAGCTCGTCCAGTTTGCCGGGAGAAAGGTCGAAATCGACGGGCGACTCTTCGATGCGTTTGATGATCGTGCCTTCGGAAAAGCCTGCTTCGACGAGCCTGATCACGCCGTCGTTATTCAATACCGGAGTCTTCTCGAGTTTCGGCGACGCGCCGTTCCCGCCGGCTTCACTCGGCGGTCGAATAATCTTCACGGAGGCCGATCCAGTCACTGTCCCTTCATTCTCGTTGCCACCGTCGCCGGATCGAGACTCACTCCTCGATTGCGAACTTCCACCTGAGCCAAAAATACTCGTCCCCGAATTCTCTTCCCTGGTCGCTTTCCGGTTGGCGCCTCTATTAAAGAACGCTTCGTCTGAAACCCATTCGTCTTCATTAAGGACGAACGTAGCGTCTTGAGTCGAGAGCATCGCGAGGATGATGTTCTCGCTCACGCCCTGACGTTTGAGTTGGATCAGTTGTTCCGGTTCGAGTTTGAAAACGCTGGGACGATTATTAATGATGGTGATAACTGTCTTCTCTTTGAAGCCCGCCTTGACGAGTTTGACGACTGATTCGTTCGTAAGTACACGGTCAGTTGTTTGCTGCGCCTGAGCAGCAATCACGAAAAGCGAAACACACAGACACGCAGCAGTAAGTATTCGTCTCATTGCGTGGGTTTCCTGGTCCGCACCGTCGTCCGTTTGTAGCGATAACTGATCTTCTTCACGTAGTTGCGCGTCTCGCGATACGGTGGGACGCGGTTGCCATACTTCGCGACCGCGCCTTCGCCGGCGTTATAGCTGGCCAGGACAAGATCGACACGGTTGTTGAAACGGTTCAAGAGCTCGCGCAGGTAGCGAGTGCCGCCGGAAATGTTTTGCGCCGGATCGTGTGGGCGTCGCACGCCGAAGCGCGCCGCGGTCCCCGGCATCAGTTGCATCAAGCCGCGCGCACCCTTCGGCGAAACCGCGCCGGCGTTGAAATGCGATTCCTGCTCCATTACGAGAAAGATCAAGTACGGATCGACGTTGTACTTGCTGCCGTTCACGCGAATGAGGCGATCGAGTCCCGCTCTGCCGGTACTCCAACCCCGAACCTTCTTGCCACCATTCTCGGCGATCGTTTCCGGCGATTCGAGTTCGATGCGATCGATGCGACTGCGATCGATAAAGATCGACATGCCGCCGCGCTTGTACCACGCACCCGCGGGTGACTCGGTGGCGCTCTCAGCTTCAACGCGCGCGCCGCCTTTCAGATAAATCCAAACCGGCTGATCGTACGTCCCGCTCTTGGGCTTAGCTTCGGCGACTACTTCAGGTGTGACTTCGAAGTGATCGTCGTCGTTCGTGCTCTTCTGTGCCGGTGCAGGGGCGTTCGCCGGCGGAGGCGCCGTGCGTTCGATCTTTTTGACTTTTTCTTTCGGCAGGAAATTACTCATGCTGCCCTGACGGTACCAAACACCCTGCGGCGTTTCTGTTGCCTCGTCTACGACGACGGACGAACCATTCGCAAGTTTCAGTTTGATCTCTTCACGGACCTGCGCTGATCCGTGATGTGAAAAAACCGTGACCAGGATGCCGATTAGAAGCAGTCTTGGAATCATGATTACAGTTCCAGCGGATCGGCTGACGGTTTCTGAGTTGCCGCTTCCTGTTGGGCAAACCCGTGCGCCGTGCCGAAGTAATTACGCCAGGCGACGTCGACGATCTGAGGTGTCAGATCGAGACTGTGATTCTCAAACTTGCAGATGTCCGTGGCGCGATCGAGTATGTCTCGCGGTTCGCAACCCTTCATCTGACGGCGTTCGACGCGATACTTCGCCAGGATGTGGTCCAAAATCTTCTGCTCGACCTTGATGCCGCGCCTGCCCGCCTGGTAGCGGAAGATGTCTGAATAAGCATTAGGCGTAGGCGGCTCGACGCGCGCGCGATAACCCATGCGTCGCAGAAACGCCTGGTCAGCAAGATCGTTCTCGTCGAGGTTCGTCGAGAACACCACTAACTGTTCGAATGGAACTTCGATCTTCTTTCCTGTGTGCAGCGCGAGATAATCGACGCGTCGTTCGAGCGGCACGATCCAGCGGTTCAACAGGTCTTGCGGCGCTACGCGTTGGCGTCCGAAGTCGTCGATAACCAGCGTGCCCCCGTTTGACTTCATCTGAAACGGCGCTTCATAAAACTTCGCAGCGTTGCTCCACGTCAGGTCCGCATTCTCCAGCGTCAACTCACCACCGACGACGACGAGCGGTCGCTTGATCAGTATCCAGCGGCGATCGAAATCGATCGGCGTCTCTTCAGCCGGCATCGCCTCGTGACAGTGACCGTCAAACACGCGGATGATCTGTCCGTCGATTTCGACTGCGTACGGAATCCAGATCCCGCCCGCGAGCGCGTTGTTGATGCGTTCGGCAACCGCGGTCTTTCCGGTACCCGGTAATCCTGTCAGAAACAACGAACGCCGGGAGTTGATCACGCAACCGAGCGTTTGCAACAACGACTCCGGCAACACCAGATCGTGAAACGCCTGTCGCACTGTGTCCATCGACGCCGTGTTCGACGGGATCGACTGCAACTTCATCATGTGCGAGTAATCGCGTAACGATACCGGCGCTGGTCCAACGTAACCGCAAATCGACAAGAGGCGCGTGAGGCGATCCCAACCATGGTCCAACATCGCATAGCGAGTCGAACCAATCGCCGACTGCATCTTCACTTCGATCAGCTTCTCCCGATACAGCTTCTGCAGCAGATCCTCAGTCAGCGTGCGCGGAAGATTGATGCGTTCGGAGACGGCGGTCGTCGTCGGCTCGGGCAGCATCGCTACGTGTTTCAGTGCGAGGTCGCACAGAAAACCTTCGGAAATGCCGGTATCGGTGATTTCCTCGGGAAGTGGCGGTCCCATGCTTTCGATTTCCGCGCGCGTCAGGATTGTCGTATGCGACATCGTGAGACTCTCTTTCTAAAGTTACTTCCCGTTTGTAACCAGGATGGTGCCGTTCGACGCGATTGCCAGCGCCGTGCGAGCAGATTCTGAATCCGCAGTGCGGCCCACGCGGTTGTACAGGTCGGCGAGACGACGCAGCGCAAACGTATTGTTCGGATCGAGGTTACGGGCTGATTCGTAGTAGCGAATCGCGTCGTCTTCACGACCAAACCGTTCGAGCATCTTTGCCGTGTTGATATTGCCGGTGACCTGCCCGCCCGCGCGTGCGAACGCTTTGTAAGCTTCGTCGATCTTGCCGAGACGGCAATACGCGAGACCAAGGTTGTTGAGAATTCGTTCGTCTGCCGGCGCGAGTTTCGCGGCGCGCTTGAGACGATCAACGGCGGCGCGATAGTTACCACTCTGATAGAGCGCGAAGCCGAGGTTGTTCAGCGTCTCCGCGTCTTCTTCAAGCTTCACGGCACGCTCGAACGATTCCTTCGCGCGATCGCCAAAACCTTTCTTATCGAACGCGACGCCCAGCAGGTTGTGCGCTTCGGTCAGCTTTGGATCGAGTGATACGGCAGTTGACAGTTCGCCGATTGCTTCGTTGTAAGCACCCTGCAGCAGGAGCTGACGACCAGCGTCGAGATGCTCGCGAGCCGAGCTGGCGGAGCTGACGTGCTTCACCGTGCGTGCATCTACAACACGCTCGACGGCGACACTCGCAAAACGCTCGGCGTCTTTCTCAGTCATGCGCTCGATCTTGTTCACATCGTTGCCACCGCGGCCGAACAACCGGCCGACGGCCTTGAACGGCGCAGTTAGAACCTTGACGACCTTGTTGCCACCCTTCTTCTTCGGCATCCCGTCGGTGGTGCCTGCGTCTGAACCCGAATCGTCGAGCACCATCGCGTCCGGATCACCGTCACGTTCAATCGTCGCGGCGCTCCACATCGCGGTAGCGGCTATGGTCAAAATGAAAGCGATTACAACGGCTATGAGTCTGCGTTTTTTCATTGGTCCAACTCCTCTACTTCCTGGCCTCTAGTCCATTTTTGCTAGCACGTCCATGAGGTTGAGGGCAGCGGGGCCAAGGATCGCGATGAAAAGCGTGGGAAACAGGAAACACGCAAGCGGGAACAGCAGTTTGACTGCAGCCTTTTGTGCTTCCTGTTCCGCTCGCTGGCGGCGCTTAGTGCGCAGTCCATCTGAAAAAACTCGCAATCCTTTGGCGATTGAAGTACCAAATTTGTCAGTCTGAATCAGCATCGCGACGAGACTGCGCAGGTCGTCGACGCCGGTGCGCTCGGCGAGATTACGCAACGCTTCGTCACGCTCGCGGCCGACGCGAATTTCGAGGTTCGCCAGTTCAAACTCGATCGCGATCGCGCTGTGTACGTCTCTCAACTCACTTGCAACTTTCAGCATCGCCGCGTTGAGTCCCAAACCGGCTTCGACCGAAACGACCATCAGGTCGAGCGCGTCCGCCAGGCCCCAACGCAGTTCGCGTTGGCGGTTCTTGGTGATGCGCGACAGAAAGTAACGCGGCATGAAGAAGCCGACGATAAAACCCAGGATGATAAAGATCAGCGCATCGCCGAGCGGCTTCGCGAGAATCGCGCAAACACCGGCGACGATGAGCGGAAAGCCACCCATCGCCGCAATTTGAATCGCGCGATAAATAACCGGCGCTTCAGGCGAGCGAAATCCCGCGTGCATCAGTTGCTTTTGCAGCTTGCGCGCTTCAGTCGCCGAAGGCGGCAACAGCTTGTTCAGCGGGTTGGCGATCTTCTGTGCGATCTCGGTTGCGGGCCGTTCATCAGGGATGACTGCGGTCGGCCCGGCCTGAACAGTGCCTCCGTCTTTACCTGCGAGCCGGCGCAGTCTTTCAGTCGCGGCGCTCTGCGGTTTATACAGCAGCCAGTAGACACCCAGCATTGCGAGCGAGATGCAGACGAAAGTGGAGATGGCGATTATGAGTATCATTGGCTTCTGGTCCGTGTACTAGATCTTGATCTTCAATATCTTGCGAACAATCAACATGCCGGTGGTCTGCATCGTGAGTGCAGCCGCGATCAGGTAGTGACCGCGCGGATCTTTCCACAGCACGCTCATGTACTCAGGATTCATGACAGTGACGGCCAGGGCGACGAACATCGGCAGGGCGCAAAGCAGCCACGCCGACATGCGTGAGCTGGTCGTCAATGTTTTCAAGTCGCCCAGGATGCGGAAGCGTTCGCGAATCGTGTACGCAACCTTTTCGAGAATTTCCGCGAGGTTACCGCCTGTTTCGCGTTGGATCAGGATCGCCGTCACGCACATCTTGAGATCCAGTATCGGCATGCGGGCAGTCAGGTTTTCGAGCGCCAGTTTCACTGACAGACCGAGGTTCTGTTCCTCGTAGGCTTTCTTAAACTCGGCCGCAATCGGATTGGGCATTTCGAGTGAAACCATGTGCAGCGCCTCGGAGAAAGCGTGTCCGGCACTGAGAGCGCGGCTGATCAGATCCAGCGCATCCGGAAGCTGTTCGAGAAACGCGTCGAAACGTTTTTTGCGCTTCCACCAAACGTGCAGGAACGGCAGCGACCCACACATCAGTCCGGCCAGGATCATGATCGGAATGAAGACCGTCAGCATTGACGTCGCGAGACCGCCCAGCAGTCCGGCCATGACCGAAAACATCATCAGTCGCGACGGCGTGATGTGCAGATCCGCCTGGTCCAACATGCGCTTCAGGTGCAGTGCCGCCTGAATACTGATCAGCGCGCGGTTGACCCACGGGATCTCGCTCATCAACTCGCTGCGAGCGAGCACTACATCCACGTCTTCAGTGTGAGCAGAATGCAGCAGCGCCTCCGACAGCCGCTTTTGCAGCTTGGCGCGCTTCTTGTCCGTGCTGTGGGTTGCCAGGAGATAAGCTCCCAGCACCAGGAAGAGCGCAAACACGAATACGAGAAACGATATGATCATTTACATCTCCTCGAAGAAGACGCGGGGCAACTGCAAGCCGCATGCTTTCAAACGTTCGGCGAAGCGCGGGCGAATTCCGGTTGGACGGAAGCGTCCCAACACATTGCCGTCCTTGTCGACGCCCGTGCGCTCGTACATAAAGATCTCCTGCATGGTGATCGTCTCACCTTCCATGCCCGTGATTTCGGAGATGGACATCACGCGACGAGAACCGTCAGACAGTCGCGCGGCCTGAACGACGAGGTTAATTGCCGACGCCACCTGCTGCCGCATCGCGCGATCCGAAAGACGCATCCCGGTCATCTGAATCATCGTCTCGAGACGGGCCAGCGCATCGCGCGGTGTGTTGGCGTGAACCGTCGTCAAACTTCCATCATGGCCGGTGTTCATGGCCTGAAGCATGTCGATCGCTTCGCCGCCGCGGACCTCGCCGATCACGATGCGATCGGGTCGCATACGAAGGGAGTTGCGGACCAGGTCTCTTTGCGTAACTTCGCCACGGCCTTCAATGTTTGGCGGACGCGTTTCCAGACGCACCACGTGTGGCTGTTGCAGTTGCAGTTCCGCGGAGTCTTCGATGGTGACGATGCGTTCGTTCTCAGGAATAAACGCCGACAGCGCGTTGAGCAGTGTCGTTTTACCGGAACCGGTTCCGCCTGAGATCAGAATGTTGAGACGAGCGTGCACGACCATCTGAAGCATGTCGGCAATGTCTTTCGTCAGCGCCTGTTTCTCGATTAGCATCGCCATTTTCAGCGGATCGGCGCCGAAACGACGAATCGAAAGTACTGGACCATCGATCGACAGCGGCGGAATGATCGCGTTGACACGAGATCCGTCCTGCAAACGCGCATCGACCATCGGCGACGACTCGTCGATGCGACGACCGACTGACGACACGATTCGTTCGATCACGCGCATCAGGTGCTCGTCGTCTTTGAAGCGCACGCTTGTGGCTTCGATCCGGCCGCGTCGTTCGATATAGATCGTGTCGTGTGAATTGACGAGGATGTCGGAGATGGTCGGATCCTTGAGCAACGGCTCTAGTGGTCCAAGACCAAACAGTTCGTGCTGAACGTCGTTGACGAGTCGCTCGCGTTCCGAAGCCGACAGCGGCATGGCTTCCTGCGCCAGAACGGTTTCCGCCAGACGAGAAACCTCGGCGTGGACCTGATCGGCAGTCAGCGACGACAGCTTGGTCAAGTCCATCCGGTTGATGAGCGTGCGGTGCAGGCGCGACTTCATCTCCTGGAAGGAGTGCTGGCCGGTACCGTCTGATCCGCCGGGAATGCCTTGATTACCGATTAATCTTTCACGTAGTGCCATGATGTTTTCCGTTAGAAAGAACAGTCAGAAAGGGGGCAACGCCCCCGCAAGCGTTAACTTTTAGGCATGCTGAAACCAAGAGCGGGGGCGCCGCTTTCGCTCTGCCCCCTTCCCAACCTGTTCTGTTCCAAAGGGTTGGTCTGGGATTGAGATTTTTTGAAAAGCGAGCCTAGGAAGCCGCGACGCTGACCAACTTCCTGTATTGGCGCGACACCTAAACTTATCGTTTCCGCTATGCGACGAATTTCGAGTGCGATCTTTGAAGTGGGTTCAGCCTGGACCAGCGGCGTACCCAGATTGATCGAGTTGACTGCTGTCTGGTAATCGCTGGGCACAAATCCCACACAAGGTTCGCCAAGGAACTTCTCAACCTGGCGGAGATCGAGATCGATCTGTTTGCTCCAGCGGTTCACGACGATGCGGACTTTCTTACGCGGGTATCCGAGCCGATCGAAGATTTCGAGCGCTCGTTGCGTGCTGCGAATCGCGGGGATATCGAGCGTCAGGACCAGGATGATCTCGTCTGACTGATCGAGTGCGGCGAGCGTGATCGAGTCGAACGTGTGTTGCGGATCGAGAACGATGTAGTCGTAGTGCTCGCGCAGTTTCTGCAGCACTTCGAAAACGTGTTGTGGCTCGATCTCGTCGGCCGAGTCAGCCTCGCGCGGCGCCGCGAGCAACCAAAGGTTCTGCGAATGCGGCGTGACGAGACTGTTGATGAGCTCTCCGTCAAGGCGCTGCCGCTTCTCAACCATGTCGGCGATCGAATACTTCGCTTCGAGTCCCAGAAACAGCGGCAAGTCGCCGGCTTGAAGATTGAGATCGACCAGGACCGTTCTGGAGTTCGTTGCCGCGGCAAGGTTCGTCGCCACGAATGAAGTACCGCAGCCGCCTTTGCTGGAGAACACGGCAACCATGCGGCCTTTCTTCTTTGGTGCTTCAACTTGTTTGACAGTGAAGTCAGAGATTCGATCGAGCACGGTGCGCAGCTCGTCGGCGATGATCGGCAGTCGCAGAAACTCACGCGCGCCGGCGCGCAAACTTCTCAGAATCAAATCCGGCGAAGCGTCCTGCGCCGCGGAGATCAAGGCGGTGTTCGGGCACTCGCCATTCAGTCGCTCGATGAAGCGCACGGCGTGGTCAGCGTTTGGACCAAGGGCGATGATCGCGGCAGTCGGTTTCAACCGAACAATCTCTTCGTAAAGCTGATCGGCGTCGTTTCCGCCGGCGAGGAGTTGCACGCGTGATTCGGCTGTCAGAGCCTTGCGAATGTCTTTGAAGTTCTCAAGCCCGGTGCTCAGCACTACTACTGAAATTGGTTCGGTCATCTGTTCCTCTTATTGTTCTTTCGAACCACTGCCGGCGACATTTCGGAATTGAAAATTACTGACAGAGTGCCGGGGGGTTAGCGGCGGGACATCGCAAAACTCACAAGGCCGATGTCACTCGGGCGCGATGTGCGACAGGCAGGCTTACTCACGGAGCCGCCCGGCAGTGGTTTCGAAAACTATGTTTTCCCGTTGATGGCGCAATTGAAGGTCCAACCTTCCCCCATTTCAGCCCGCAACGTTCACGGGAATGAATCCGGCGGATTCACCAGTTAGCGTCGTTGAATAATCCGGCATGGTGACGCTGTCGGGCAGGAGCGGAAACACGAACTGATACTGATAGTCGTCAATGCTCACCGTCACTGTCCCATCGTTCAAACCAAAGTTGCTGTAGTCGACGTCGACATCGTCTGTGCTCAGGTTCTCGAGCATGGGATTGCCGGTACCGGCCGCGTTGCCATAGACGACGACGTTCTTGACTGCCGCCGTATCGTTCGCCGAATGCATCACTGCGTAGCGGGCGCCACGCCGTGCTGCATCAGTCAATGCGTTGTGCACCCACAGCAATCTGCTGAACTCCAAAACGGCGAACATGGCCAGAGCAAACACGGTCACGCCAATGGAGAACTCAACAAGCGTCGCACCTCTTTCGTTGTCTTTGTTTTTCTTAAGACGCAGCATGGTTGTGCCTTTCAAACTACCGGCTGTGTTAGCAGGTAACGCATCGTCACACTTGGCGCGACGTCGATCGCCAGCGATAGATCATCGTTATTGAGCAGCGCGCCCAGATCGAAGATCGGTTCGTGCGGATAATTGATGATGGTTACGGTGACCGTGGCGGGAACGCCGGCGGTGCCACCGGCGTACTCGATGTCCACGTTGGCCGGAAGTAGACCGTCAAGCAGGGGCTCTCCGCTTCCCGCCTCGTTTCCGTAAACGACGATGTTTTTTGCGATCGCTTTGTAGTCGAATTTCTCGCTTTTCACCGACTTCGAAGCCAGGTAGCGAGCGCCAAGCCGTGAAGCCTTGGCGAGCGTGGTGTACTCGTAAAAGTAGCGACCAAATTCCGCCACTCCCGCAAATAGAACCAGCAGGATCGGGACCACGATTGCGGTTTCGAGTAGCGACACGCCCTGCTCATCACGGCGAAAACGATTCAACCATTGAAAGCGGCGCGAGCGTCGAACATTACGAATCTTTCTTATTCGATGATGCATCATGGTTGCCGCCTTACTTGTAGAGAACTGGCGTTGTCATTAGACCGTTCGTCGCCGGGCCATTGGGATCGAATCCACCCTGGCCGATGACTGGTTTATCAATGAACTCAGCTACCAGATCGCCGCCGCTGCCACTGCCGACTTTCGTTTGCAGGAAGAAATATCCAAAGCGATCAAACTTCACGACATTTCGGCCCTGGTCGTATTCGCCCTCTTTAACGATGGGAATGATCACCACACGACGGCCGTCGACGCCTGTGTGCTTCGGCGTCTGAATATCGCCCGACTTGGGGTTCAGGTACGTGTTGTAGTTAATACCCTCTTTGATATTTGTGTCAGGCGGCATGTCGTCGGGATTAACCTGTGACGTTTGATATTCGTCGAACCGCGTGTTCAAACCCTGTCTCACAGCGCCAGCGGTGACGCCGGGTTTTGTATCGACTGCATATTCCTCGCCCGGAGAAGCGCATCTGTCCACACCAGCCGAAAGGCCGATGCGAACGTCCTTACCGCCCTCTCCCGCGACCGCGAGAATCTGGTAGTTGCCTGGCGCGACGGAAGTGCCCGAGCTCGCACGGAACGTATACGTTTGACCTTCCGTAATGGGCGTTCCGTAGTCGATCACTGACACGGGCAGGAAATTGCAGATGATGTTCAGCGGCACTGACATTCCGGCTGTCGCTGTCGCCGTCAGATTTTTGCTGGTCCCAAGCACCGACACCGCAAAGGAAACCGGGACCGCTGATGGATCTGTCGTTACTCTGACAAAACGAATTTTTTCCGCGAGCCCTGGTGAAGATGCCGCCGCCTCGTTGACGTAGGCACCTTCGAGGTTGACTGCAAACAACACATTCGCGCGGGGGAACTCAACGTCTGTGTTTTTGAAGTCGTACTTGTTCATGCTCTCTACCGCGCGATCGACAGCTTTGGTGATGCCGTTCGGCGAAGTGTCGAGCGCGGATACAGCGGCGAGGGCCGCTGCATCCGCTGCATTTTGCAGTTCCGTTTTCGTGAGATAGAACCGGCTGATGTCAATCCCCAAACCTACTGCCAGCAGGATCGACAACATCCCGATTGCGGATGTAGCCAGAATTGAACCTCGCTCACCTTTCTTACTTCCCACTTGGTTGGTTGACCTGTTCTTCATGTTGTTCCCCCCTCATGCTGCGAATAAAGATCTATTCGGCAAACAACTACCAGGGTCGTACTGATTCCGGATTGAAGTCGACGCGCCACGCTTTGGCGACGGGTAGCTCAGGATTCGCATTGCGAATGCTGCTGACTGATCCGGAGGTGCTGGTTTGTGTAGTAGTTTCGGCAGCCTTGGTTTTCGGCTGTTCAACTTTGGCCGGAGCCGCCGGCGTCGTGGTGGCCGGAGTCTCACCATTCTGTCCCGAAACCTTGTAACCGGTCTGGCCCGTGATGCCTTCACCCTTCGGCTCGACGCCCAACGGTGAGTTGCCCTTCAGACCATCGATGCCACGCATGTTCGGCAGATCGTCGCCATTGACTGGCTTCACCAAATGCGCGGTAACGAAGAACATCAGTTCGGTTTCCTTCTTCTCGAACGACTTCGACTTGAAGAGGTTGCCGATCACGGGAATCGAGCTAACGATCGGAATACGCGACAACGTCTTGGTTTCGCTGTTGTCGAGCAGGCCGGCGAGCGCGAACGACTGACCATCGCGGAGTTCAACACCGGTCTTCGCACGACGAGTGCGCAGCGCCGGAACTACGAAACCGTTGAAACGAATGCCAGTACTGAAGTCGATCGTGGAGACTTCCGGTTCGAGTTCGAGACGGATATGGTCTTCGTCGATGATCGTCGGTTTGAAGTTGAGACGAACGCCGTACTCTTTCCACAGGATGGTGACGCCGCTACCGTTCTGGCCCATCTGGAGCACCGGAACCGGAAACTCACCGCCGGCCAGGAAGCTCGCCTGTTGACCGTTCATCGCGATCAGGTTGGGTTCGGCCAATTCGCGGAACGCGCCTTCCTGTCGCATGAGTCTGAGCATTCCCGCCATGTTGATCTGACGATTGAAGATAAAGAGGTTCAGTGCCGGTTGAATGACCGCGTCCATAAGGGCGCCGCCGGGCGTCAGCGTGGCGCTATCGAGACTGGTTGGACCATTGCCACTGTTCCAGTAGCCAGAGGTGCCTCCCGGAGGGAAGGTCATGAACGACGTACCGTAGTCGCGCAACTTGTTGCGATTCACTTCCGCCACGCGGACCTGAAGCTGGACCTGAGACGCATCGCTGACCGGCGAGGTCAGCATATTGACGACTTTGAAATTCGCGGCTTCGATCACGCTCTGAACCTGGGAAGCCGTGGTGGCGTTCGCCACGCTACCGGAGATCACGACCGAACCATTAGCCTGGCTCAGGCGGATGTCATCCTTCGGAAACAATGCGCGAATCTGGGAATCAATCAGCGACAGGTTGGCGCGGACGAAAACGTCAAACACCAAAAACTGACTGCCGGTCTGTTCCCAGGCGATGAAGTTGACCTGACCGAAAGCTTTGCCGTTAACAAGCACCTGGTCCGGAGTGACCAGCACTGCTTCGGCGATCTCGGGATTCGACACTGAAAAACGTCCGACCGGGCGATCGAAATTGATCACGCGCGACTGGCCCACCAGAACGTTTACGGGAATCGCCTCTTTGTTTTGACCGAACGACGCCTTATAGGAGGTTTCCTGGGCGTGGGAGATGGAATAACTAAAGATAGTAATCAACGACGCCAGCAATAAACTCACTCGGCGCGAGATTGGGGAACGGCTCTGCATGATCTTATGCTCCTTTGTTTCTAGCGATCGTCGCTGCGATCAACTTCAAGAGTTACCCGGCGCTGGTCGCGCCGGGCACGGATTTTTGAACTGACACTGATCTATGGAAACTCGACGTTGCGCTTCTTCGCGCCTTCGATCATTTCGACTTGAGTGCGCGGCGTCGGTTGAGGAGCTGGGGCCGTTGCTGCTGGTTTTGAGACTGATGATGAAGAGCGGCGAGCAGGTCTGTTTTCGGATTTCGGCTGTTCACTCTTCAGTGCGCCTGGATCCGGAACCGGCTGCGCGGTGTTGTCGCTGTTCAGAAGGTTGCGCTTGTTGACGCCCTTCGTTTCTTCGTTGCCCTGGTCGATCTGGCTGCGCATCACGAGCTGGAGTTTTCCTTCGGTGGCGGCCAGTGCCAGTTTCTCAGCCTGTTCAGGAGTCACCTGGAGAGTGACAGCCTTGACGCTGTTGGCTTCGCGTTCGTTTTCGGGCTTGTCGATGTTCTGACCATTCGCGAGGACCTTGATGTTCTGCAACACGATCTTCGAGATCGGATCCTGCTTGCCCATACCTTCGGGGTCGATCGTGACGACGACGTCGACCAACGTGCCGGGCTGAATGAATCCGGAAATGCCGGCGGCATCGTCGACCTTGACCGTCATCGCGCGATAGCCTTCAGGAATGATCGCGGACAAGCCGGCCGCGGTTCCTTCCGCTGCCAGTCGCGATTCCGTGATCGGTTCGCGCGGCGCGATGTTCACCACCGCGACGCGGCCGGCCAACTTCTCCACCGAGTCAAATGCGCCGTCGGGAGTGGACTCCTTCGGAAACTGGACCACCATGATCTGTTCCGCAATGATCTTGCTGCCGATCGGGATCGCCACCTTCGCCACGGCTACCTTGTTCAGATTCTTCGTGTAGGCCTGGGCGCTCGATAAATATCTGCTGACTGACACGGCAGCGAGCACTCCAAAAATCAGCGCCCCTACCAAAACTATGAAGAAACGTTTGTTTCGCATGGAATCAACTCTCCGTTCTCGCTAGGTCCAGGCCTAGTTAATTGCCGTTGTTAAGGGTGAAAAATCGCCGTTGCGATAATGGCGCCGATGGTGATCGCCGCACCGTATGGAATGGTGAGGCGACGATCAGCAGGGACACTGAACTTAGGCATTTGCCATCCCGGCAGTAAGCCAACCAGGATTTGCAACACCCGAATCATAGTCGTGCGGAAAACTCCCGACCGTAGCGTAGTTACGAGGGCCAGTAGACCACCCGTCAGCACTACGACGACGAATGTCGGAAGAACCAATTGCGCACCGATGATGGAGCCGATCGCGGCGAAGAGTTTGACGTCGCCCGCGCCCATCGCTCCAAAGACGTGCAAGATAAACATCAGAATGAAAGCCAGGATGCAGCCACCGAGACTGTTCAGCGCGCCGCTCCATCCCTCCAGGGCGAGATTGATCGACAGTCCGCTGATGAGAGTAGCTAATACGAAAGCGTTAGGAATGCGGCGATACCGCACGTCGTGGTAGATGATCAAGACGGCGAGCGGAACTAAAAACAGTTCAAAAAGTGTTGCGGTTGGGCTAAGCATTTCGGCTGATTGCTTCGCGGAATTGGAGAAAGATGGGCGGCGCACCTGTGCAGTCAAAGCTTCACAAGGCGCGCCACCTGAATGGCAGTCACTGAGCAAATTTCAATTATTGACGACACCTGCCAAAGCTTCGATCTTCGTCTCGATACTCGATCCCAGTAATTGAAAGGCCAATACCGTCGCAACTGCTACGAGAGCCGCGGCAACGGCGTACTCAGAGAGCTCAAGCCCGGTCTCATCGCGGAAGAATTTGGTGAACATGTCGATCCTCCCTATTGAAGGCTTGGCCTTCTCAAGCCGGCAGCGCATCTAGCTGTCGCTGCCGGCATAATCAGTTCCTCGGAACTATTGAGCCTGGCCGGTATTGATCGTGTTGGCGAGACCGTTGATCTTGGTTCCGATGCTGCTACCCAACAGCTGGAAAGCGGCGACGCAAGCCAACGCGACGAGCGCTGCGGCAACTGCGTATTCCGAAAGTTCAAGACCGGTTTCATCACGCAAAAATCTCTTAATCATTTTGTTGCTCCTTTTGGTGTTCGATTAGGCTTATTGCTGCGAGTGAGCGGACAAGGGAATGCGGCCTTTTGAAGCTTCGTCACCGGCGCATGTGGCACGCACGGCGGAGGGAATCGCAGTGACCGTGCGGCGGCCAAAGCCATTGATTCCACTCAACACGGCACTAGTTAACGTCAGCAACACGAGTAATACTTCGTTGTCCCTGATACCCGCCGTCTTGATGCTGATAAGTACCGCCAGCGCCAAAAACGGAGAAAGGATTACGAGCATTACTACTGATGCCAGGTTCTTAGTGGTGTTCGATTTCATAAGGTGTTTTGTCTGCTCGCCAGATGATGCGAGGCATGTTTGCTTCGCGACGGGGATGACAATTACAACCCGTGTGCCATTGGACCAATGCCGCGTTTGCTGGGTTTTTGCTGGTGGGTCCGGGTGATTTGTAGCCTGCGGTTGACAAGCTCAACTGGGCGATCGGGCCTAACAGGGAAGAACGCCCCGTTTTAATTGCGATTCAGGTTGTAGCCTGGAGTTGACAAGAATAAGGAAGGATTAGAAACGTGGGTAACACTGGTATTACGCACGGTACTGCATGCCAGGTTCCGTATCTTCTTGAAGAAAGTCGCCGATGTCGATCGCGAGTCGTTTGAGCTTCTTGTAAAGAGTCTGACGTGAACCTAGACCGAGTGCTTCGCTGGCTTTCGCAACGTTGCAGTCGTGACGCTTGAGTGTTTCGGTGATTACGCGTCGCTCATAGTTATCGAGCAGGTCTTCCAGCTTTTCCGCCGGCGGCAGGTTACCGCTGCCCTGCGGGAAGATCCTGGTGCTTATGTTCTGAGGTCTGATGTAGCCATCGTCCTCAGCGTAAAGGACCAACCGTTCCATCTCGGCCGCCAACTCGCGCACGTTCCCGGGCCACGAGTAAGTCTCCAAAATCTGGATCGCGTCGGCAGTGATTCCAGAAATTGATCGTTCGTTCTTACGCGCGTAATAGCTGACGAAGTGCGAGATCAGCGCGGAGATGTCCTCGGGCCGTTCGCGCAAAGGCGGTATCTGGACCGTCAGCGTGGCGATTCTGTAATAGAGGTCTTCCCGGAAAAGCTTTTCGCTTACGAGCTGTTCGAGATCTTTGTGCGTGGCGGCAATCACGCGCACGTTCACCTTGCGCGGCGCACGCTCACCTAACGTATGAATCTCACCTTCCTGAAGAAACCTCAGCAGCTTCGGCTGTAACGAAAGCGGCAGGTCGCCGATTTCGTCGAGGAACAAAGTACCGTTCTCGGCAGAACGAATCAGTCCGGCCTGGTCTGACATCGCGCCCGTGAACGTTCCGCGACGATGACCAAACAACATGCTCTCGATCAGCTCCGCCGGAACTGCCGAGCAATTGAACGGAATGAATTCGCTTTCGGATCGACGGCTGAGCCGGTGAATGGCTCGCGCTACGAGCTCCTTGCCTGTACCCGATTCACCGGTAACGAGAATAGTCGAGTTGGAATCTTTGATGCGCTCGATGTTGCGGGCGACTTCGCACATGGAACGGCTGCTGA
>JAICGQ010000067.1 GCA_025923035.1 Pyrinomonadaceae bacterium
GAATAATTCTATGCTGCGCTACTATCAGTCAGGCGTTCCCCTGCTGTTCATTGCCTTGCTTGCAACGATTTATTCGCCGCAGCCCGGATCCTGGCGCGACCCATCGCCCCACACTATTCAGTTCATAACCGTGGACAATAACGTTCGGCTGGAAGTGCTCGATTGGGGCGGCACTGGCAGGCCCCTGGTCCTGCTGGCCGGGGGCGGGAATACGGCGCACGTCTTCGACGAGTTCGCACCGAAGCTCACGGCCAACTACCATGTTTACGGCATTACGCGACGGGGCTTCGGTGCCTCCGAGTTCTCCGCCTCCGACAACCCGGTTGATCGCCTTCGTGATGATGTGCTCGCCGTTCTCACAGCGCTGAAACTTGAGAGGCCCGTATTGGTGGGGCACTCCATTGCCGGCGCGGAGCTGAGCGCGGTGGCAAGCTCACACCCCGACCGAGTTGCGGGGCTCATATACCTTGAGGCCGGCTATCCATACGCATTCGACAATGGCAAAGGGCCGAAGATGAAAGAGTTTCAGACGGACGGCCCTCGACTCCCAAATCCAAGTCAGTCCGATCTAGCCAGCTTCAGCTCTCTCCAGAAGTGGGATGCCGAGGTGTTTGGCTTCCCGCGCCCGGAGGCGGAGCTCCGGCAGACGTGGGAGGCAGATTCCTCTGGACGACCTCGGAAGGCGCGTAATTTTCCGGGCGCACAAGCATTTGCGGCGATCATGACGAGCGGCAGAGCGTACACCCGTATCCCAGTGCCCGCGCTCGTCATCTTCGCGCTTCCCCACGTTCATAAGAGCACCGATCCCACGACACGGGAAGCCGCGAGGATTTATTACGCCGGGATTGACGCGGCGACGCAGCGGCAGGCGAAGGCGCTCGAAGAGGGCGTGCCCACCGCGCGTGTGATCAGGCTACGCGGCGCGCATTACATATTTTTGTCAAATGAACCGGACGTACTACGTGAAATGCGTGTCTTTCTTGCCGGCCTGAAATAGCCGGTGACTTGGCTCGTCTCTCTGACTTTATCGGCACGTTCGTATGGCTACGCTGAAATGTCAACAGAACCTAGTTCGGGACCGTTAGCGCGAACTCTTCGCCGAGTTCGAGAACGAATTTTTCCCACTTGCGCTGGAACTGGTGCATGTCGGTTTCGCCGAGGACGGATTTCAACGTTTCGTAGCCGGAGCGGTCGGTTTTCCGGTTCGCGTGGAACTGCTTGTAGAACTTCACCAGCAGCCCTTTCTGTTGCAGGTAGTAACAGAGGTAACGTGCCTGCGCGTAGTTAACACCCTGCGAGTCGCCGTAGAACTCTGACGACTTCATCTCCATCAATTCTCTGAACGATTTCACCCGGCCTGCCATAATCGCTGTCTCTAAACCCGGCAAACGCCAGTTCACGTAGCCGTGAATGTGGCCATCTTCTTCGCCGGATTGTTCGTACAACGAGCCGAGACCTTCGTTGAGCCACGCAGGACACGACGGGAAGTTTGCTTCGATAAACGGATGGACGATCTCATGAACGAGCGTGCCGGCGCCGGTGGCGATGTTCATGACGAGCGCCTTGTTGGGACGCGAGTAATAGCCGTACGGCGTACTTGGCTTGTGGCCGAAGAGCAGGTCCGCGTGTTTCCTGTAGGAAGCGGCGTCTTTGAAGAGCCAGATGTCGAGAATCTCTTTCGGGTCTTCAGTGAAGAAGTCCTGCTTCAGTTTTTCAACCGTCCACTTGATCGTTCGCTCGGCGTGTTCCTTGACGACTGACTCCGGCTCGTCGCCGATCACGACAAACGGACGTTGGACCACGATCGAAAAGTCGTTCGAGGGAAGCCGTTGTTTTAGTCGCGCGACGTGATTATCGAAATCCGCGTCTGTGGGAGTGACTGATACGGCGGCTGCAGAAAGCGCCATTGCTTCAACAGGCGGTTGGGTTACGAAACTGCTGATCGTGTAGCCAAGGTAATAAAACGTTTCGCGCGTAAGCTCTTCGACCTGACTGCGAAAGCCGATGTAGCGCGTCGTCGTGGTTGGTGATGGATAGGCATCGAGTCCCACGTCGTGGGCCATCGCGATCGCGCGCTTCATGTGCATCGGATCGCTGACGATCAATAGTTTCTTCAGCCCGTGTACGTCTGCGAGTTGTTTCGCGAAGAGGAGGTTTTCGTAAGTCGTATGCGAACGTTGCTCGATGAGAATGTCGCTTTGGTTGATGCCGTTGCTTAGAGCGTAGTCGCGTGCGGCGGCGGCTTCGGTGGGTTCGTTCCGGTTACCCTGACCGCCGGTGAAGATGATCTTGTGCACGCGTTTGCGACGGTAAAGATCGATCGCGTGGTTGATTCGTTCTCTGAAAACCGGCGAGACACCCTGGCTCCAGACCGCCGCGCCGAGCACCACCGCCGCGTCGGCTTGCGTGTCAGACGAGTTGTTGCCGTACGTGTAGATCCGCACGGCCGTCAGCACAAGCGCCAGCACAACGACGATGACGACGATCGTTACAATTTTAAAAGCTCGTCTCGGCATCCGCTTTGGATGATATCACCCGCTGATTTATTATCCGCTCATGAGTAAAACATTACTGGCGCTCACTCTCCTTACCACTACGATAACCGCAAACGCTCAGGAATGGACCCAGTGGCGTGGTCCGGCGCGCGACGGCTCCGTTTCCGCGAAAAACTCCCCCGCCAAGTGGCCCGAAACGTTTCAACGCACCTGGCGCCTTGAGATCGGCGAGGGCTACTCGTCACCCGTCGTCGACCGTGGCCGCGTGTTTGTTCATAGTCGACGCGACCCCGAAGAGATCATTACTGCCATCAACCTCGCCGACGGCAAGGTCGTTTGGCAGCAGAAGTACCAGGCGGTTTTCAATAAAAACCAGTACGCCGTCCAGATGGCGAAAGGTCCAAACGCTACGCCCCTCATCCTTGGCGATCGCCTGTTCACGCTCGGCGTCACCGGCATTCTAAACGCGTGGGAGGCCGGCGGCGGACGCCTGCTCTGGACGCGCGACTTCTCAAAATCGATCGACACCAGCAAGCTCTTCTGCGGCACCGCTGCGTCACCCATCGCAGTCGAGGGCCGGATCGTCGTTCAGGTTGGAAGCGACATTCACGGCGGACAGATCCTCGCGCTGAATATGTCGACCGGCGCGACGGTATGGGAATGGAAGGGACTCGGTCCGGGTTACGCTTCCCCAGTCGTGATCGACCTCGGCGGAACGAGACAACTGGTGACGATGACGGAAGGTTCGATTGTCGGTATCGACGCGAAGAACGGCCAGGAACTGTGGACCGTGCCGTTTCCCGACGAGTGGCATGAGAACATCACCACGCCGCTGTGGACGGGCACGCATCTCGTCGTCTCCGGCACGCGCGCCGGCACGCATGCTTATTCGCTCGCGCAATCGAGCGGCAAGTGGCAGGCGAATGAGGCCTGGAAAAACGGCGACGTCGCGATGTACATGAGTTCGCCGGTGTTTGGCGACGGCCTGATTTACGGTCATTCGTCTCGAAAGAAAGGTCAGTTTGTGGCTGTCGACGCGAAAACCGGGGCCGTCAAGTGGGCGACGGAAGGCCGCGAAGGCGAGCATGCGTCGCTTTTGCTGACGCCGCAGCATGTGATCTTTTTGACCAATGGCGCCGATCTCATCGTCGCCAAACGCGGCACGCCCGCATTTGCGGTCGAGAAGCGCTACGAAGTCGCCGAAGCCGCGACGTGGGCAGTGCCGGTACTGCTCGGGTCGAACGTCCTCGTCCGCGATGCTACGGGATTAATGCTATTGACAGGAAAGTAAGCCAGAGTTTACACAGAGTATAGGCGCAGACAACTCCCCTCAGTTATAGCTCTGCGCAAATCTATTCTGTTGAACTTGTCCCCCTGACTTTGGAAGGCGTTTCCCCATTCCTGTTAAGCCGGCTCGTCGACGCCAGCGTCGATGGCATCTTCGCGTTCGACCGCGAATTGCGCCTTATCGCGTGGAACTCAGCCATTGCGCGCATCACGGGCTTAAGCAGCGAAGAAGCACTCGGCAAGAGCGTGCTCGAAGTTTTTCCGTTCCTTCATGAAGGCCACGAAGGTTCGTTTCTCGAAGCGCTGGCCGGCAAAGAATCCGTTTGTCAGAACCATCCCTACGGCACTTCCGAAAACGGCGCCTTCGAATGCCGTTACTCGCCACTGCTTGACGAGGACAACAAGATCGCCGGCGGCATTGCGATCATCACCGACATCACCGCACGTAAACACGCTGAAGCAGCGGTCCACGCGGCATATCGACAACTCGCGTTTCACGTCGAAAGCTCACCGTTGGCGGTGGTCGAGTGGGACAGCGACTTTCGCGTCTCGCGCTGGTCCAAGTCTGCCGAGCGTTTGTTTGGTTGGAAGGCCGACGAAGTGATTGGCAAACACGTCAACGAGTGGCAGTTTGTGTTTGCCGACGACGTGGATGCAGTGGCGCTCGTGACGAACCGTCAGCGCGAAGGAGTTGAGGTCCAGGGCGTGCTGCGCAACCGCAACTACACGCGCGACGGATCGATCCTTTATTGCGAATGGTACAACTCGGTGCTGCGCGACGATCGCGGGAAACTCGTTTCCGTGCTGTCGCTCGTGCTCGACGTCACGGCGCGTGAGAAAGCGGAAAAAGAGCGCGCCGCGTTGCTCGTCCGCGAACGCGATGCGCGAAAGCACGCGGAAGAAGCCGATCGTCTAAAAGACGAGTTCCTCGCGACGCTTTCGCACGAACTGCGCACGCCGCTGACGTCAATTCTCGGTTGGGCCTCGATGATCCGCAACGGCGAGGTTGAAGGCGCGAATGCGTTGCGCGCGCTGGAGACGATCGAGCGTAACGCACGTTCGCAGGCGCGGCTGATTGACGACCTGCTCGACGTGTCACGCATCATCACCGGAAACCTGCGTCTCGATCTGAATCCCTTGAACCTGACGACGATCGTCGAAGCTGCCGTCGACGCATTGCGTCCGACCGCCGATGTGAAAGACATCCACCTGCGAACGGAGTTCATCTCAGGCGAGTGTCTGGTAAAGGGGGATCCGAATCGCCTGCGGCAGGTGATTTGGAACCTGCTTTCCAACGCGATCAAGTTCACGCCCCGCGGCGGCACAGTAAACATTAGCCTTTATTGCGTCGAGTCGAACGCGCGTTTGACGGTCAGCGACACCGGCGAGGGGATTTCGGAAGCGTTTCTGCCGTACGTGTTCGATCGTTTCCGCCAGGCCGAAGGTTCGATCTCGCGGAAACAGGGCGGACTCGGATTGGGACTCGCCGTTGTTCGTCATCTCGTCGAATTACACGGCGGCACGATCGAAGCGGAAAGCGAAGGACTCGGGCAGGGATCGACGTTTACCGTCGATCTGCCGTTGGCCCAGGAGCGACGCGACCCGGCGCGTGCTGAGGAACGACGTCGCGAGGTCGAACGGCGTCACAGTCGCAGCGATCGCGTGCGGCTCGACGGCATTCACGTGCTGCTGGTTGAAGACGACGACGACTCCCGCAAGTTGCTCGGCACCATGCTGAAGCGTTACGGTGCAAAGGTAACGTCCACGAAATCGGCAGCAGAGGCGCTGAAAGTCTTCAACGACGACACGCCGGACGTGATGATCAGCGACATTGGCATGCCGGACGTTGACGGTTACGAGCTGATGCGAAAGTTGCGCGCGCTGCCGGTCGATAAAGGCGGCACGGTCCCTGCCATCGCCTTAACAGGCTACGCTTCGCGTAAGGATCGTGAGCGCGCGCTGGGGGCGGGCTATCATAAACACATGGCAAAACCGGTCGAGCAGGCTGAGATGATTGCGGCAATCGCCAGCCTCGTCGGACGGCCACAGACTTATACAGATTGAGGTAAACATGAGACGAAGAATTCTGAGTATTCCAGTAATCCTGCTGCTGCTGGTTCCGGTGCTCGCGCAGCAAGCAGCAGATCCGTCGGTGTTGACGGTCGATTCGCTTTTCACGTATCGAACGCGCCCGCTCGGTCCGGTGTGGTGGCAACCCAACGGCAGCGGTTACCTCGCGCTCGAGCCGTCGCCGACAAAGAAAAACTTCGTCGACCTCGTCCGTTACGATGCTGCGACCGGTGAACGAACCGTCAAAGTCGCGGCCGAAAAACTGGTTCCGAAAGGCGCAACCAATCCGCTCGAAGTCGAAGAGTTTTCCCTGACGAGCGACGAACAGAAGCTGCTCGTGTTCACCAACACCGCCCGCGTTTGGCGCAGCAACACGCGCGGCGACTACTGGGTGCTGGATCTGCCAACAGGTAACTTGCGCAAACTCGGCGGCGCCGATGCCAAACCCTCGACGTTGATGTTTGCGAAGTTTTCGCCTGACGGTCAGCGCGTCGGTTACGTGCGTGAGAACAACATCTACGTCGAAAACCTCGGCGGCGATTCGAAGATCACGAAGATCACGACCGACGGTTCGCGTTACATCGTCAACGGCACGTTCGACTGGGTTTACGAAGAAGAACTGTTCTGCCGCGACGGTTTTCGCTGGAGTCCCGACAGCAAGCAAATCGCTTACTGGCAACTGAACAGCGAAGGCGTGAAGGAGATGACGCTGATCGACAATACGTCGGCGTTGTATCCCGTTACGCAGACGTTTCCGTATCCGAAAGCCGGAGAGACGAATTCCGCCGCACGCGTTGGCGTGGTGAATGCAAACGGCGGTGCGACGCGCTGGATGGAGGTTCCCGGCGACGCGCGTAACAACTACCTGCCGCGCATGGAGTGGGCGGCTAATTCCGAAGAAGTCGTCATTCAACAACTCAACCGCCGCCAGGACACGAACACCGTCATGCTCGGCGACGTTCGCACCGGCAAAGTCCGCACCGTGCTGGTTGAAAAAGACGAAGCGTGGGTCGACATTGCGTGGGGCGACATCGATTGGGACAAGACCGGAATCGCGCGCGGTGACGTCGAATGGCTCGACGGCGGTAAGCGTTTTCTATGGGCCAGCGAACGCGACGGCTGGCGTCACATTTACTCCGTTTCCCGCGATGGCAGCGACGTCAAGAACATCACGCCGGGCAATTACGATGTGATCACCGTCGAGCGAGTCGATCCGACAAACGGATACGTTTACTTCCTCGCTTCTCCGGAAAACGCGACGCAGCGTTATCTCTATCGCGTGCGCATCGACGGGGGGGCAAACGGCAAAGAAGAACGGCTCACGCCCGCGACTGCTCCCGGCATGCATTCGTACAACATTTCGCCGCGTGGCAACTTCGCCATCCACTTCTATTCGACGTTCAGCAAGGTTCCCGTTACAGAAGTCGTGCGCCTGCCGGATCACACGCTGGCGCGCACGTTGATCGATAACAAGGAAGTGCAGGCGCGAGTAGCCGCGTTGAAACCGACGCCGGCGGAGTTTTTCAAAGTCGATATCGGCCAGGGCGTGCAGCTCGACGGCTGGATGATCAAGCCGCCCGACTTCGATCCGCAGAAGCGTTATCCGGTGCTGTTCTACGTCTATGGCGAGCCGTGGGGCCAGACTGTGCTGGACAGTTGGGGCGGAAGAAACGGATTGTGGCATCGCATGCTGGCGCAGCAGGGTTACATCGTCGCGAGCGTTGACAATCGCGGCACACCGGCGCCGCGTGGTCGCGCCTGGCGCAAGATCGCCTATCGCAAGATTGGCATCGTGAATTCGGGCGATCAGGCAGCGGCGGCGCGTGCGATCGCGAAGTGGCCGTTTGTCGACTCGTCGCGGATCGGCATCTGGGGCTGGAGCGGTGGCGGCTCGTCGACGTTGAATGCGATGTTTCGATATCCGGACGTTTACCTGACGGGCATTTCCGTCGCTCCCGTTCCGGACATTCATTACTACGACACGATCTACCAGGAACGTTACGGCGGGCTGCCGAAAGATCATCCGGAAGAGTGGAAGCAGAGTTCGCCGATAACTTTCGCGTCGCAGTTGAAGGGGAATCTGCTGCTGATTCACGGCACCGGCGACGACAACGTGCATTACCAGGGCACGGAAGCGCTGATCAACGCGCTGGTGGCGGCGAACAAGCAGTTTTCGCTGATGTCGTATCCGAACCGTTCGCACTCGATCTCGGAAGGACCGGGTACGCAGCGGCATTTGCTGGCGACGATGACGCGATATCTGCACGAAAAACTCCCGGCCGGAGCCGTCGTAACCGCGACAAGTTCTGCCCGGTAAGAATTTTGTCGTGAAATCCGGCGTTGATCTGTGTTAGTCTGAGTTTGCCCTACTCACTACCTCATCACACTAGGCAAACTCTATGATGAACCGGCTCGACGCAGGACTGCGACGACTCGTCGCTACAAATCTCATCGGCATGGTGTTCGTCGATCTGGCAGGCAAGATTCTCGACGTGGACGAGAGTTTCCTGCACACGATCGGCTACGCCCGCGCGGATCTACCGCCCCGAATTCACGATCTGACAACTCCGGAAGATCGCCGTCTCGACGACGAGGCGTTCGAAAAGCTGATGGCTTTTGGCGCCTGCGCGCCGTTCGAGAAGATGCTCGTCCGCCGCGACAGCAGCCTCGTCCCGGTGCTGTTTGGCGCGGCGCTTTACGAGGAAGAGATCGCGTGCTTCGTCGTCGATCTTTCGCAGAACAAGCAGACACAGGAAAAACTCAACCACCTCGCCTATCACGACGCGCTCACCGATCTCCCGAACCAGGTGCTTTTCAAAGATCGTCTCAAGCAGGCGATAGCCATGTCGCGCCGTAACGATCAGATGCAGGCCGTGTTGCTGCTCAACCTCGATCGGTTCAAGACGATCAACGACTCGCTTGGTTACACCGCCGGCGATCGACTGTTGCAGTCAGTCGCCCAACGGCTGACGAGCTGCGTGCGTGAAAGCGATACGGTCGCGCGTTTTGGCGGCGACGAGTTTGCGATCCTGTTGACGCACGTCCCGCGCGCTCAGGACGCGGCCAACGTCGCGCGTGCGATTAAGGAAACGCTCGATCAGGCGTACCTGTTTGACGATCAGGAAGTGTTTGTCGCGAGCAGTATCGGCATCGCGGTTTATCCGACTGACGGTCGCGACACGGCGAGCCTGTTGAAGAACGCGGGCGCCGCTCTCGATCGCGCGAAGGTGCAGGGTGGGAACAATTATCAGTTCTACACGGCCGGTGGCACGACGCGCGCACTCAAACAACTCGTGCTCGAAAGCAATCTGCGCGGGGCGCTGGAACGATCCGAGTTCGTCGTTCACTACCAGCCGCAGGTCGACACGCGGAGTTTTCAGTTGGTCGGCATGGAGGCGCTGGTGCGCTGGCGGCATCCGAGTCTCGGTGTGTTGTACCCGAACGAATTCATCTCACTCGCAGAAGACAGCGGACTCATCATTCAGCTTGGCGATTGGGTCCTGCGCACGGCGTGTGAACAAAGCATGGCGTGGCAGGATGCGGGACTCGCGCCGATGCGCCTTTCAGTAAACTTCTCGGCGCGACAGTTTCAGCAACCGACGTTCATCTCGACAGTGGCGGATATCTTGAAAGAGACGAACCTCGATCCGCGTTGGTTGGAACTCGAACTGACCGAGAGCTCGGTCATGAAAGATCCGGAGCAGGCAATCGAAAAGCTGCACGAGTTGAAGCTGATGGGTATCAGGGTCGCGATTGACGACTTCGGGACCGGTTATTCGTCGCTCAACTATCTGAAACGCTTTCCGATCGACACGTTGAAGATCGACCGGTCGTTCGTGTCCGACGTTTGTAAAGATCCCCACGACACCGCGATCGTGCGCGCGATCATCACGTTGGGCCATGCGCTGGATCTGACGGTTATTGCCGAAGGCGTCGAGACGCAGGAGCAGCTTCAGTATCTGAGCTCGCTCGAGTGCGACGTGCTTCAGGGGTTTCTCTTCAGCAAGTCGCTGTCGGCGTCGGCGTTCGAAGAGTTGCTGGTTGAGCACCAGCAGGTCGTTCCCTTCGCGTCTTCAACGGTTTAAGATCGCGACGATTCTCAATGGACCACCGCTGCCGCCTTTGATCTTCATCGGCAACGCAATCACTGAAAAACCCTTCGCCGGAAGTTGATCGAGATTGGCGACGTTTTCAAACGCCGGAATGTTTTTGTCGAACAGTATCCGGTGACTCTCGAAGAGCGTCGACTGGCCGCGATCGATGCTGGCAGTGTCCAGGCCGATGGCTTTGATCGATCGGTTTTCTGTCAGCCAACGGGCGGCTTCCGGATCGAGTCCGGGGAAGTGAAGTTTCGGGACGGCATCGGCTCCGCGTTCGTCAGTTCCCAGGTACTTCTTTCGATCGGGATAAAACTTACCGAAGCCCGTGCGCAGCAACACGATCGTGCCGGTTGCGATCTTACCGTTCGTCTTCTCCCAACTCTGCAGGTCAGTGATACTCACCTGGTAATCGGGATTGTTCTCGCATTGCTTCGTAACGTCTACCACTACAGCCGGTCCAATTAATTGGTCCAGCGGAATCTCATCGACCGTGTGCTTTCCTTTAGCGAAATGGACGGGGGAGTCGAGGTGCGTGCCGCCGTGTTCCGCCGCCGAATAACGATAAGCCGAGTAGAAATAACCTTTGTCTGTGACACCTTCGAAATCGGTTTCGAGTTTGAAACCTTCGGCGGTCGGCCAGTAGACGGTTGACGCGTCGAATGCGTACGTCAGATCTACAACACGACCTCCCGAAATGCCGGGCACTTTCTGTGCTGAAACGGGAACAGTCAGCACGAGTAAAAGAATGAAGGCTAAACATTTCATGTCGAAATGCTCCTTAACTGTGGTTGACGTTCTTCAATCTGGTATAAGACTAACCACAAAGACCACAAAGTTGAAGGAGCAGCGGGAATGCAAATCGGAATGATTGGACTCGGCCGCATGGGCGCCAACATGGTGCGGCGCCTGCTGCGCGGCGGACACGATTGCGTCGTTTACGATCGCAATGCCGAGGCCATCGCGACGCTCGCGGGTGAAGGCGCGACCGGTGCTGAGTCGCTCGAAGATTTTCTCGCGAAACTGAATCGCCCGCGTGCGGTGTGGTTGATGATTCCGGCGGCGCTTGTCGATTCGACGTTGAATGAGCTCGCAATGAAGCTCGACGCGGACGACATTCTGATCGACGGCGGAAACTCGCATTACATCGACGACATTCGCCGCGCGCGCGAGCTTAAAGCCTCGCAGCTTCACTATGTCGACGTTGGTGTGAGCGGCGGCGTGTGGGGACTCGAGCGCGGTTATTGTCAGATGATCGGTGGAGAAAACGAAGTCGTTTCGCGGCTCGATCCGATCTTCAAAACACTCGCGCCCGGACGGCAGATGGTTTCCGATACTCCGGGACGTGCCGGCGATCAGAGCACTGCTGCTGAGGGTTACCTGCACTGCGGGGCCGCCGGCGCGGGACATTTCGTGAAGATGGTCCATAACGGGATCGAGTACGGGTTGATGGCTGCGTATGCTGAAGGATTGAACGTGCTGCATCATGCGAATGTCGGCAAGTTGGACCACGCCGCTGATGCAGAGACCACGCCGCTGCGTCATCCCGAACATTATCAATATGATTTCAATCTCGCGGACGTCGCGGAAGTTTGGCGGCGTGGCAGCGTTATCGCTTCGTGGTTACTCGATTTGACAGCGATTGCTTTAACGGAGAGTCCGAACCTGGAAGACTTTTCGGGCCGCGTGTCTGATTCGGGCGAAGGACGTTGGACCATCAACGCGGCGATCGAAGAAGGCGCTCCGGTGCCGGTGCTGAGCGCGGCGCTGTTCGCGCGCTTCTCGTCGCGCGGCGAAGCCGACTTCGCAAACAAAGTTTTGTCTGCGATGCGAAAGCAGTTTGGCGGACACGCGGAAAAGAGTCATAAATAAGGGTGTAAGCGATGTCAGCAATACTTATCGAACCAGATCCGGTGAAGATGGAGCAGCCGGCGCTGCCCCACGCGGATCCGTGCGTTGTCGTGATTTTTGGATCGACGGGCGATCTGACGAAACGGAAGCTGATGCCGGCGTTGTTTGATCTCTGCCGGCTGGGCTGTCTCGAGCAGGTGCGGATTTTGGGTATCGGCAGGAATGCGATGTCGGAAGACGAGTATCGCAAGCTGGTCCACGAAGCGCTCGCGAATTCCGACAAGGTTGACGAACTCGACGAGCATGTCTGGCAGGATTTTGCGCGGCGCATTCATTACACCGCCGGTGAGCTCGAAGACGAGGGCATGTACCAGACGATCTCAAGGCGTCTCGAAGAGCTTGCTGCGAGCGGCGCCAGCAGGAACCGCATTTTTTATCTCGCGACGCCGCCTTCGTTGTTTGACGAAATCGTGAGCGGACTGGGCAAGGCTGGTCTCGCGAACGAAGACGATCTCTGGAGCCGTATCGTCGTCGAAAAACCGTTCGGCACCGACGTCGACTCGGCTAAGGCGTTGAACGCGTCGATCCGGCACGTGTTTCAGGAGCACCAGGTCTATCGCATCGATCATTACCTCGGCAAAGACACGGTCCAGAACATACTCGTCTTTCGCTTTGGCAACACGATGTTCGAGCCCGTGTGGAACCGCAACTACGTCGATTACGTCGAGATCACGGCTGCTGAAGGAGGTGGCGTTGGGACGCGTGCGGGTTACTACGAAGAGGCGGGCGCGTTGCGCGACATGGTTGCGAATCACCTGTTGCAACTGTTGACGCTGACGGCGATGGAACCGCCGGTGGCGTTCGATGCTGATTCGGTGCGCGAAGAGAAGGTGCAGGTGTTGCGATCGATCCGGCGGATGACGCCGGAACAAGTCGCCGAGCGGACTGTGCGCGGGCAGTATGGACCAGGAGAGATCGATGGCGAAAAGGTTGTTGGGTACAGGGAAGAGAAGAGTGTGAAGAACGACTCGGAAACCGAGACGTATGCGGCAGTGGAGTTTCGTGTTTCAAACTGGCGGTGGTCGGGTGTGCCGTTTTATGTGCGGACCGGGAAGCGTCTCGGGCGCAACTTGACGGAGATCGCAGTGCATTTCAAGCCCACGCCGCAAGCGTTGTTTGCGCGGACGCCGAAGGAAGAGATCGATCCGAACATTGTCGCGTTGCGCATTCAGCCGAATGAGGGGATCACGGTTACGTTTGGGGCGAAGCGTCCCGGGTTTGAGATGCGCACCAGCACCGTTCAAATGGATTTCTGTTATCAGCGTGAGTTTGGGATGGAGTCGCCGGCGGCGTACGAGATGTTGTTGTTGGACGTGATGCGTGGCGATGCGACGCTGTTCATTCGGGCTGACGAAGCGGAAGCGCAGTGGCGCCTAATCACACCGATCATCGAGGCCTGGTCACAACAACCCCCGCCCGACTTCCCTAACTACGCCTCCGGCACCGACGGCCCCTCCGCCGCCGACGATCTTTTGACACGCAACGGCCATCGCTGGCGCGGATTACATGAGAGTCGCGCCGGCTGCGATTGATCGCCTTTTGCTCATCGACCTCCCGCAAGCGAGAGACACATGGTAGGGGAATCTTAAAACCCTTTCGCGGATCAGTTCGCCTCAGCCTGTGAGACGCGGTTGGCCAGGCTCGCGACGACCGTGGCCAGTTCGACGCGGTCGACGGGTTTTGCCAGGTGGAGCTGGTAGCCTTCGGAGATGGCGCGCACGCGATCTTCGGTTCGCGCATACGCCGTTAACGCCAGCGCCGGCGTCTGTCCGCCGCGTTCCTTCGGCAGCGCACGAACTTTTCTGATCAACCCATAACCATCCTCGATCGGCATCCCAATATCCGCCACGAGCACATCCGGCCGCCATCGCTCGATCGACTCAAGTCCTTCCCACGCAGATCCCGCAGCCTGAACTTCCGCCCCACAACGCTCCAGCATGGCGGTCAAGAGCGCGCGAGCATCGTGCTCATCATCGACGATCAGTACGCGCAACCCGTTCAACGACAAATGTCGATCGCGCGAAACCTGTTCAGCGATCACAGCCGACGCAAGCGGCGTCAGTAGATGATTCTCGGCCGAAACCATCAACGGCAACCTCACCGTAAACTTCGAACCCTTATTCTCACCGCCGCTCTCCGCGCGCGCCGTCCCTCCATGTAACTCAACGAGATGTCTCACAATCGCAAGTCCCAACCCGAGCCCGCCGTAAGTCCGCGTCGTCGAACCATCAGCCTGACGAAAACGATCGAACACGTGCGGCAGAAACTCCGGATGAATCCCAACGCCCGTGTCAGACACAACAATCTCAACATGCGAATTGATCCGCTGCAAACTCACATGCACCGTCCCGCCACTCTGCGTGAACTTCACTCCATTCGACAGCAGGTTCCAAACGATCTGTTGCA
The DNA here is from genome assembly GCA_025923035.1 of Pyrinomonadaceae bacterium. GTDB lineage: Bacteria > Acidobacteriota > Blastocatellia > Pyrinomonadales > Pyrinomonadaceae > PSRF01. The sequence goes on from JAICGQ010000067.1 coordinate 14,267, forward strand.
ACCGCTCCTGATCGCCATAAACTTCCCCCGCCTCCGGATCGAGCGATACTAAAAGCCGGATCCCCTTCGCCTCCGCAGTCGGACGAATACTCTCAGCCGCCGCCTCGATCACCGACTGCAGATCGCACGCAACGAACTCCATCCGCAACTTGCCGGTGATAATGCGCGACACTTCCAGCAGGTCGTTGATCAACTGACACTGCGAATACGCATTGCGCGCGATCGTCTCGATCGCCTGCCGGCGTTTCGCCGGTTCGACTTCGTCATGAAGCAACAGATCGGACCATCCCATGATCGCCGTCAGCGGCGTGCGCAATTCATGCGACAACGTCGACAAAAATTCATCCTTGACACGATTCGCTGCCTCAGCTTCGAGCCGCGCTTCCTTCTCACGTTTCAGCGCTTCGCGGCGCTCGGTCGCATCGTGCGCCATGCCGCGGACGATCGGTGTCGCGACACCTTCAGTGCGTAGCGTGTTGTAGTACTCCCACAGCCGGGTCTCGCCGGTTGCAGTGCGCACCTTCATCACGCCGCGTGCTGAACCTTCCGTTTTAACTTTACGAAGGTATTCGTCGAACTCGTCGCGATATTCCGGCAACAGGCCGTCGCGAATACTTATCCCGATCAGCGATTCCTGCGGATAACCCAACGCGCGCGCCGCCCACGGATTCACCGAAAGCACACGGCCTTCCAGATCGTGCGTGCAGATCAGCTCGTGACTGTTGTCGACCAGATCGCGGTAACGATCTTCGCTGATGCGCAAGGCATCGCCCGCTCTTTTACGCTCGGTGATGTCGTTCGCGAGCACAAACTCCGCCGCGCGGCCCGCGAAGTTAACGCGGTTCGAAGTGATCTCGACATTGATCACGGTGCCGTCTTTCTTGCGGTGCCGCCACTCGCCTGCGTGATCGAGTTCCGGATTTCCGGAGGATATGTACTCACAAAGTATCCCGACCTCTTCCTCGGGACGGATATCCATGATCGTCATGTCGAGGAACTCGGCGCGCGAGTAGCCATAGTGACGGATGGCAGTGTCGTTCACCGCGAGAAAGCGCAGCGTAGAAAGATCGTAAACCCACATCGGTTGCGGGTTCGACTCGAACAGCAACCGGTATTGCATTTCCGACTTCCGCAGTGCTTCTTCAATTCGCCGCGCGACAGTGACGTCGAGCACCAGCGACAGCACCGAGATCAACCTGCCCGCATCGTCGTAAAGCGCGGAGTTGTACCACTCGCAGTGAAGAATCGAACCGAGCTTCGTGAAGTTGCGATTGCGCGAGATGTTGTGACGTTCCTGTCCATGCTCCTGCTGCCTGCCCACACGGCTCACGGCTTCGAGATCGTCGGGCACGACAAACTGCCAATCGTTGAAATGCTTGCCGAGCACTTCGTCAGCGGTCCAGCCGAACAGTCTTTGCGCTGCGGGCGACCAGCGCAGCACTTTGAAGTCGCTGTCCCACTCGATGACGGCCAGCGGAGTGTTATCGACGTGAAACGCGAGACGCTTGTGATCGTCGAGGGCTGTTGCTTCGAGTAGTTTGCGATCGGTTATGTCGCGAATGATCGCAACGCCGCCGATCACTTCGCCGTGTTCGTCGTGACGCGGCGAATAGTAGCCTTCGAAGAAACCCTGGCGGCCGTTTTGCTGAACGATGTACGGACGGTTTTCGGCGACGACGCTGTTGCCCGCCAAGGCTTCGCGATAGAACTTGTCTTCACCCGTTTGCGTGAGGCAGGGGAAGAATTCAAAGGCGTTTCGGCCGAGCACGTCCTCGCGTTTGACGCCGGAGATGCGTTCCATCGCACGGTTCCACGTCGTGTAGCGAAACTCGCGATCGAAAGCGAGAATACCGTCGACGTTAGCTTCGAGAAGGCACTTGAGGAATAGATCTGGTTCGTTATCTTCGTCTGACATGGGGGCTCCCCTTGGGTCAATTACGGAACCATTTTGCTGAATTGCCTCATTTGTGTAAACCTCTGCTCATGCCCTTTCAGCAAACGCCCCCGAAACTCGGCAATCAATACGATGACGATCGCGTGCTGCGTTCGTATCTCGCGCGGGTGCTGCCGGCGGATATGCTGCGCGAGATTGAGGGATCGTTTGTTGAGCTGGGACGGCTCTCCGGTGGTGAGCTTTACGAGCTGCAGTTGGCCGATCGTTTGAATGAACCGCGACTGAC
>JAICGQ010000068.1 GCA_025923035.1 Pyrinomonadaceae bacterium
CTCGTCGAAGACGGATTGGGAACCGGAATTATTTTCGACGGCCAGGTGTACCAGGGCGTTGCGGGTGGGGCCGGTGAGTTTGGTCACATGACGATCGGAAGAGGTGCTCCGGTAGCGTGTGCTGCGGGCAGTGAAGAATGTTGGGAAGCGTTCGCTTCGGAACGCGCGGCGCTCGCTCGTTACAAACATCGTCGAGGCGCCGCGGTCGATTCTGATATCACCTTCCTGCAGTTGATCGACAATGCGTTCGCTGACGACAACGATGCGAAGGAAGCGTTGATCGAGACCGCGTACTACCTTGGTTTGGGAATCTCGAACTTGACCAAAGGACTGAGTCCGGAAGCCGTGATCCTCGCGGGCGACATTGCGCGTGCATGGCCCATCATCTCCAGTGAGCTGCGACGAACCCTGGCAGCCAGCAGCATCTGCAGCGGTTTGCCTTCGACTCCGCTTTTCGCGTCGACATTAGGCGATCACACTCGGCTGATGGGGGCGCTGAGTCTGGTCCTCGCCCGGAAGTTCAGCTCGGTCGTTCCCTCCTGACGAATTCAAATTTTTGAAGGGCTTCCCGAAAACTCCAATTGTCCAGCTGTAGAACAAACCCGGGGTCTTCACGATTACTGAGGTTAATGAGGGAAATCGCGGGGCGACTGGTTCCGAAAATTGCGGCACCTTTGTTGCTTGGTTGGACTAGCGTCTGCAACCCTGGGTGGATCTAACCGGGTATAAAAAGAACTACGCGGGCAATAAAAAACCTTGACAAAGCGTTTTGAGGTCGCTATAAGCCTTCTGCCCGGTCGTGCAACAAACCTCTTTAGTCGCAGTTTGAATGAAAGCTTTTTAAATGGGTTCGCCGAGGAACTCTTGAATACTTGGGTACGAAGCTTTTGTCTGATCGTGCAACAAACCCCTAGTTCGGATTCAAAGAACGGGCCCGGCAACCTGCTGTTGAAGTAAGTCAAACGAATTACTCGCGAACTTCCGCCCTGGAAGTTCGCCAAAGCTTTTTGGTGACGGGCTGCAGAAGTCGATCGGTTTAGCTCTGAGTCGTTAAGTCCGGGAATTCGCTCCAGCGGAGGTTGATTATGACTCTACGAAGCATGCGCGGGTTTTATGCAACGCTCATCGTTTCCGTTTTTGTGTTTTCGTTCGCGATGTTTGTGAGCGTGCAGCCGGCCCTTTCACAAACGACCGGCAGCGCCACCTTGCGCGGTACCGTAAAGGATCCGCAGGGCGCCATCATTCGCGACGCCGTGATTACGCTCATCAACGAGCGCAACAAAGACGAACGGCAAACGAAGTCGAGCGAAGACGGTACCTATACCTTCTCCGCCGTTGCGCCAGGCACCTACACCATCAAGACGGAAGCGCCCGGCTTCAAAACAAAAACGCAGACGGCCCTGGCGATCGAGACCAGCGACACCAAGGGCTTCGACATACCGATGGACGTGGGCCAACCCACTGAGACCGTCACGGTAGTGGCAGGGCCCGATCAACTCCAAACCGAAACGGGTGCACGCGAAAACACGATCTCTGCGAGCCAGATTGATAACCTGTCGATCATCAGCCGCAGTTCGCTCGAGTTGTTGCGCATTCTTCCCGGTGTAGTCGCGCCGGACAACACCTCGATCGAGAGCATCGGTTTCGGTGACGGCGCAAACGCCAACTCCCGGTATAACGTCAACGGACTACGCGGCGAACAGAACAACGTCTCGATCGATGGTTCCCGCATGATCGACATCGGTTCCAACAACGGAACCGTCATCACTGCGAACCCGGACATGGTTCAGGAAGTCAAGATTCAGACGAGCAACTACGCGGCCGAGCACGGCACGAGCGCAGTGCAGATCAGCGCCACGACAAAGGGCGGCAGCAGCGAGTTCCACGGTTCCATTTACGATTACTTCCGCCACCATCGCTTCCAGGCGAATGATCGCTCGAACACCATCAACAACGTTGCGCGACCGTTGAGCAAGTACAACTACCCGGGCGGTAACGTTGGTGGTCCAATCCTGCTTCCGTGGAAGAGTTTCAACGCCAAGACCAAGGACAAGCTATTTTTCTTCGTCGGCTACGAACGCTACTACCAGCAGGTTGATGAAGGTTCGGGCCGCTTCCTCGTGCCGACGCTCAAGCAGCGCCAGGGCGACTTCAGTGAGTTCCCGGGTACCACCGTTCCGGCCGGTTGCACGGCGAATGGCGTAGTCGGTAATCCCGGCAATAACAACGACGTCGCGCCCGGTGGCGATCTCAATCCGTGCGCGCATCCGCTCGGCAGGGCGCTTTTGAATTTCTATCCGGAGCCAAACCTGGCAGCAGCGCCTGGCCAAGCGAATTACGTCTATAGCGTTCTGAGGCCGAACAATAGACAGCAATTCACTTCTCGCTTCGATTACTCAATCAGCGAAAAGACGAAACTTTACGTCCGCTTCGCTCGCGAATACGAAGAGCAGGGCTTCCCGCGTGGTTTGTGGTGGAATTCGTCGAACTACGAACTGCCTGGCAACTTGCACAGTAAGAACCTTGGTCGTTCCATCGTCGTGAACCTGACTAATATCATCACGCCGACAATGACTAACGAGATTCTGTTTAGCGCCAGCAAGCTTCAGCTGAATTACGACTTCGGAGATCCCGACAAGGTTTCGTGGGATGCTCTCGGTCTCCAGCGAGTGGGCTTCTTCTCGCCAAACAATCCGAACATTCCGGCCAGCCTCGCTAACAACAATCCGTACGTGCCGTTGAGCGTCATCACCTGGGGTCAGGGTGATATGCATACAGCGTATGGTTTTCCGATTAGCGCGTGGAACGACAGTTTCGCCATCACTGATAATTTGGTGAAGGTGCAGAACACGCACACGTTGAAGTTCGGCGTGTTCTTCGAACAAGCGAACAAGCGCCAGCAATCAAACAGCGACACGAACATCGTGACCGCTCAGTGGGGCCAAACGACCGCCACGCTGAATAACTTCGGCGACGTCTTCGTCGGCAAGCCGATTGAGTTTGCCCAAGCGACGCAGCGTCCGCTGGATAACTTCCGTTACTACAACTACGAGTTCTACGCGCAAGACAGTTGGAAGATGCGCCCGAACCTGACGATCGAGTACGGATTGCGCGCAGGCTACTACCCGCAGAACTTTGAGCGCAAAGGCCTCGGCGTGTTGTTTGATCCCGATGCTTACGTTCCCGGCGCAGGCGCGTTCCTGAATGGCGATCGAACCAGGCCGAATGGATTTAAGCTCGCGGCTCGCGGCGAAATTCCCAAAGGCGTGTTGGAGAACGTGCCGTTACAGTTCATGCCCCGACTAAACGTCGCGTGGGACGTCGGCGGCAAGGGTGATCTCGTGCTTCGCGCCGGTGCGGGTCTCTTCTACAACCGCGTGCAGGGCAACTACGATTACTACTCCAGCGGCCAGATGCCGAACACGTACAGCTCGACTGTGGATACGCCGTGGGCGTCCGCAAACGGTCTGAACTTCGGCGACCTGACCACTTTGAATCCGTTCACCAGCAATATCGGTGCGATCAACATCTCGTCTCGCGACCTCGACTCGAATGAAATTCCGCGAGTCGCAAACATGAGCTTCACCATCGAAAAACGACTGCCAATGAGTAACATTTTGTCAGTCGCTTACGTTGGTACTCAGGGACGTCACCTGCCGCAACAGCGCAACGCCAACATCGTTCCGCTGGGCGCGCTTTCGAGCGGCATCATTACGTTGCCCGGTCCGGTAAACGGAACCGACGCGAACGGAAATCCGAAGGTTTACACGCAACTCAATTTGAGCGTACCGGTCGAAAGAGCCGGTCTGGCCGGCAACGTGCTACGCCGGTTCAGGCCGTATGACGCGTTCAACTCGGTAGGTCTCTTCCAGTTCACCGGCACTTCGAGCTATCACTCGTTGCAGGCTACGTTGAGCCACTCCGGAAGAAGCCTCCAGTACTTCGCGACGTACACGTTCGCGAAGGCTCTAGGCACCGTTGCGACTAACGAGAGCGACGGCGCGGCCTGGGCCGATCCGATCGACACTCGAAACAGAAGCTGGGGCATCTTGCCATTCGATCGCACCCACGTCTTCAACCTGTCATATAACTGGAGCGTGCCGGACATCGCTCGCGGCGGCTTCTCAAATGGCTTCACTAACGCGATCTTTAACGACTGGCAGATATCAGGCATCACCACGGTCCAGAGCGGTATCCCGATCCGGCTGAGGTTCACCGGCGACATCGCGACGACAAATCAGGCGGTTGGCTGGTACGGCTCGGATGCATTCAATGGAACTAACGCCGGCGCCAGTCTCGGTGCGATTACGCCAACCTATCTAGGCGATCCGCGAGTTGGGGGCACGGGACTTAATGACAAGATCTTTGATATCTCGAAGCTGGGCATTCCGGCCTTCCCGAATACCGGACCGTCGCAGCCGCCGTTCTACATTCGCAGTCCGGGTCGAAGCAATTTCGACATTTCATTCTTCAAGAATTTCAACATCACTGAGGAGAAGAAGATTCAGTTCCGGACCGGATTGTTCAACGTATTCAATCAGGCATACCCGACACAGTTCAACGTTACTGACCTCACTGGGGCCCAAAGCGATATCTTTTTAGCCCTGGACACCGTCTGCAATCGCAGGATCACCGTTCCGACGGGTGATGGCACAAACAGTGCCAACATGTGCGACCCGACTGGCGGATTCCGCTTCACCGACGGACGCGCGGGAGACCGTAGCAACACGCTTGCGAACTTCGGCAAGATCCAGAACAAGCGTGGGCGACGGATCGTCGAGTTTGCTTTGAAGTTCACGTTCTAGGTCAACGTTCGGGCGTTTACCTACAACGTTCGGCGCGAGGAGCCTGCAGTTGCTTCTCGCGCCGTTCTCATTTATGGCGTGGTGGTTTTTTGTACAAGAAGCTCAAATCACACCCACGTTAGTGGGTGGATTGTTAAGTTACAGACTACGAGTTTGGATCAAGAGCTTTAAGGAATCCCACCAACAAAGTTGGTGGAAGTTTCACTTACCGCCTAACGAGGCAGAAATGAACGATCCACCAACTCGTGTTGGTGGGATTCAGACGGCTTGCGCAAGCAAGAAGGTAGGTTGAAATCAATGATCCACTCACTGAGTGGTTTTTGTGCAAACGTTGCAGTGGTGATAGGCTAAGGCTTCACCCTTAATCAATGCGAGGGCGGTTTATGAGGCAAAGGGTTCTCGCTACTTTCGGCTTCGCTCTTTCTTTGGTGCTGAGTGCGACTGCGCACGCACAGTTCGAGGCAGACCCGAGATCCAAGAGCGTTCCCGACACGAACAACGCAGTGATTCGCGGTCGCGTGACGCTGCCGTCAGGATTTGGTCACGAAGGCTACGCCCGCATCACTTTGCGTAACGATCAGAGCACTCTCTCCACTCTCTACACCAACAACAGCGGCGAGTTTCAAATACGAAATCTGAGTGAGGGCACGTACTACGTGCAGGCGGAGGTTTCGGGCACGAAGTTTGAGCCGGTGGTGCACAGGGTTTCGCTCGGCCGCGGACTGACCGTGGATCTCACCATGGAGTTGCGAGAGAAGAAGGAGCCGGAGGTAAGTAAGCGTCTCAATAAAGTTGTCTCGGCTGCCGAGTTGCGGCAAAACGTGCCGCCGGCAGCGAAGAAGCAGTACGAACTCGGATTGAAGTTTGTAAACAAAGGCAACTTCCAGCAAGCGGCGACGCATTTCAACGAAGCGTTGGTGATCTATCCGGAGTATCTTGCGGCGCGAAACGATCTGGGGGCGCAGTTTTTGAAACTGAAGCGGATCGATGAAGCGGAACAACAGTTCGAGACCGTGCTGCGCAACGATCCGAAAAACTTCAATGCGAAGTTCAACATGGGGCTGGTCCATGTCGAGCGCAAACAGTATCCCGAAGCGATTGCGCTGCTGAATCAGGCGGTGGCGATCGACAGCACCCGCCCGGTGGCGCGTTTGTGGATTGGCATCGCCAAACTCGAACTGGGGGATCTGGAGAGTGCGGAAAGCGAACTGACGCGGGCGCTGATCATGGGCGGAGACGAATGCATCGCCGCTAATTATCATCTGGCCCGCGTGTATCTCGATCGCGGCGATCTTGCGGAAGCGTCGCGTTCAGTTAACGTCTACATTGATTCAGCGCCGCGCGGAGAATTGATCAAGGAAGCGAAAGAACTGGCGCGCAAGATCGAGCAGAAGAAAAAATAACGCGGATCAGTTCCCGAGACTGAAAGTTGTCGAGCGAGTCGCGCTGTTCACGCCATCACTCACCGTCACTCTCAACTCAAACACTCCCGGTGAAAACTTATCGAGCGGAAATGAGCTGGCGTATTTGATCTGTCCGCGCTCGTCCGCGGGTGGAAGTTCGCCGGATGTCTTACCGACCGGACGGTTGTTTTGCAGGATCTCCAGTGTTACCTGTAAAGGTTTCGTTGCGCCTTTTCCCGGCCACGCGGTGAAGAAATAAGCGAGCTGTTTAGCGGCGTTGCGGTCGATCTTCTCGCCGAGACTCGGATAAACGAGGAGTTCGCCAAAACGCAGTGGCCGCTCGGTTTGCTGTTCACCCGGAGTTAACCGTTCCGCCCGTTTCAGCACGGCAACGCTGCTAAGACGCGGTTTGGTTTCGTTAGTGCTGAAGATCTCGAGCGGGGTTTCGCTGACGTTTGCCTGATTGGTCAACGAGTCGTACGCAATCACCTGGACGCGGTACTTGCCTGGCGGAAGCGTAGTTTCTTTGTAGAACAGCACGTTTCCTTTTCTCGCTGCCTCGAGATCCTGAGTCGCGCCGGTCAGCGCATAGTGTTGACTCAGTTTCTGAACGATTTGTTCGGATTCATCCCGCACCAAAGCGACTATCGAAAAATCTGTTTGGTAAGTCTTGTTTTCGCCGTTGACAAACTTAAACGCACCCATCGGCGCTTCGCCGATCACGAGCGTGAGTCCGTCCCGGCCGGACATTGGATAGCTGAGTGCGGCGCTTCTGATCATGTTTTGCGTCGACCCGGCTTTCCAGTTTCGAGCAGCGGCAATCGCGGGCGCCTCGTAGTCGAGCAGGGGAAGTTGACCGGCGGATTCGACGGCGTAGTAACCCTGGCGCGATTGAATATCGACATTCCCACGTCCCACTTTGACGCTGATGCGGCGGAAGCTGCCGTCGTAGTCTTTGTTTTTCGGTGCGTAGGTAAGAAGGTAATAACCGTTCATGTCGTCGTCGATGCGACGAAGTCCGGCAACGAGATCGTTGGTATTGTTAATAAGAAAACCACCGGTTTGGTCAGACAACTCTCCGAGACCGCTGCGCGGATCGAACCGCAGCAGGTCTTCGTTGCGTTCGAGCGATCTCATGTAAGGCCCACTGCTGACTCGATCGCCGCTGCGTGCTTGTTGGGCCAAACGTTCCGCTGCGATGGAGTTGATCTCACGCGCGGCTTCGGCGGTCCCGCTTTCGATACGCAGGCCGGCGGCATCGATCGAGTAGATACTCACATTCGCGCGGTTCGCGGCGTTGATTACCGCCGGAAACTTCTGCTGCACGCTCGGCGGCAGCTTCAATCCTTCCGAAAAGAAGATGATCGTCTTGCGCCCCGGCAGCCTTTGCAGCGGCGAGATCACGGCCAGAAGGCTGTTAATCGTTGAATGTCCTTCCTGATCGCGTTCCAGTCGCTCGTACTGCTCCAGCATTCGGGTCTGCATCTCGACGAACTGCTGCGTGAGCATTGCCTGACCACCGGCCGCGGCTGCGTCGGAAGCGGCTGCGTTATCGCGCGCCGCTCCGGCGGCCGCAACTCCACTCATCGCAGTTGCCATTTGTTGGTCCAGATTGGCGCTGCGTTCGATGTTCGCTCGGACCCTCGCTGCATCCGCACCTGATGAGGAGATCGCGGTGGCCGTCGCGTGCTCAACCGCATCTTTGACCAGCAGCGCGTCGTCAGTGAACGTTTGAAACGTGCGCAATGCCTGATCGATGCCGAACACTCCGGTGAATCCGCCGTTGACCATCCCTTCCTGCGCGTAAGCAAGTCCGGCTTTTCGTGCCAGCGCTCTGGCTTCAGGAGACAGACGGTCAAAGACGAGGGCAGTGATCGCCGGTGTCGAACGCTTGGCTGGAGGCGGAGTTGTTGTCGCTGTGGCCGCGGTTGATTTCGATTCCGACGATTTGGCGGCCGGAGCTTCTCGCGCTATGAACCGAAACGACTCGACTTTCTGTAACACGCCGTCCTCAAAAACCTCAAAATCGACCGCTTTGAGATCCTTCACCGGGCGTCCTTTTTTGTCTTTGACGACGATGTCCAACTGCACTTCATTGCTGCGAAAACGAACCACGTCATCCTGGTCCTGAGGCGCAGTTGTTTGGCCGCAGACGAGGGCCGGAGAAAACCCGACTATGATCGTCATGACGAGGCTCAGCAGTAATTTCATTTCACCGCAGTATAGTTGAATGTCGAGGCCAGAAAAAGGCAAAAATGGGGTAAATACTGTATAATCCCGGGCATCTTAGGCTCGCCTGGATTTCATTAATGGCAATTAAAAGAGTAGGTCGTAAAGCGGCTGTTTTTCTCTCCATTTTTATCTTCGGAGCACTGTTCGCCGGGCAGGCGCTGGCGCAGGGCTCGGCCGCAGTCGACCAGCAATTTGCGCGCGCGACTCAGTTGCATCAAGCGGGAGATCTGCAGGGAGCCGTAAGCGCGTACACGGCCATTCTCGAAAAGTATCCGGCGCGTGTAGACGTGCGCTCGAATCTCGGCGCCGCGTACTCCGCTTTGGGTCGCTACGAACAAGCGATCGAACAGTACAAAAGGGCCCTCCTCATAGACGGCACAAACCCCGCGATTCGGTTCAACCTCGCGATGGCTTATTACAAAGCGGCGTGGTTTACGGAGACGGCCGCTGAGTTGGAGAAGTTTGTCGCGGCGGTGCCGAATAATCCGCAAACCATCAATGCACATTTGGTGCTGGCAGACTGCTACGTGAGGCTCGGTGAGTACAAGAAAGTTATTCAAGGATTGTCGCCGATTGCCGATTCCGATCCTTCAAATCGTACGGTCGCCTATTTACTCGGCAGCGCGCTGATCGGCGACGGCCAACTCGAAAGAGGCCAGGCCATCATTGATCGACTGTTTCGCCACGAAGACTCCGCCGAAGCGCACCTGTTGATGGCTTCGATTCTGTTACTGGCGGACGATGCTCAAGCCGCCCTCAAAGAAGCGCAACGGGCGATCGAGTTGAATGCGAAACTTCCGGGACTACAGGCATGGTACGGCCGCGTGTTGATGCGCCTGGGTGATACGGAAAAGGCGAAGACGGCTTTCAGGACTGAGCTCGCCGCCAACGCCAACGACTTCGAGTCGCATCTTTATCTCGGGATGCTGCTCCGTCACGATAAAGAGATCGACGAAGCGCTCAGTCACTTGAAACGCGCGATTCAATTGCGCCCCAGGGAACAATACGCGCGCTATCATCTCGCCGCGGTTTACGCAGCCGCGGGTAAGCCGTCGGACGCATTGCCGCTGCTTGAAGGCGTGTTGAAAGAGCATGGCGATTTTGTCGAAGCGCGCGTGTTGTTGGCGTCGGTTTACTACCGGCTGAATCGCAAGGATGACGGCGACCGGGAAAAGGCGCTCATTCAGAAATCGAATGCTGAACAGCAGGCCAAGCAACCTGGCGCGCACATCGGAGAACCATCCCCAACCCCTAAACCGCCGGCTAACGATAACAATCGACCATAGTGGTAATTATTAATCGTCATCGTTTGGGCGCCCTTCTGGTTTTAATCGCCGCGTTGGTTCTTCCAACGGCGAGCTTCGCCCAGTCCACGCGAAAAACACGTCCAAAACAACGACCAGCACAATCCCGCGCGGCTGCCGAATCGGAATTCGATCGATTCGTGAAACTGGCTGACGAGGCGCGCCTGTCCGAGCGTCTCGACGAGGCGATTTCACTTTACGGTCAGGCGCTAAAGATCAAACCGAAGTGGCCGGAAGGCTGGTGGTACATCGGCGCGATCTTCTATCAAAAGGACGTGTATCCGCCGGCGCGCGATGCTTTTCAAAATCTCGTCGCACTCGAACCGGAAAGAGGTCCAGCCTGGGCCATGCTCGGCCTGTGCCAGTTTCAAACCGGCGAGCTCGAACGTGCGGCGATGGCGTTAGAACGGGCACGGTCGCTGGGAGTCAGAGACAACTCAGAACTCGCCGTAGTCGTTCGTTATCACACCGCCTTGCTCTACATCCGTTTCGAGTTTTTTGAGAACGCGTACGAAACGCTCACGGAGTTCACCGGAGTAGGCAACGAGAGTGCGAAGGTCATCGAAGCTTTCGGGCTGGCATTGTTGAGAATGCCGCTTTTGCCGAAGGAGATCCCGCCACCGCAGCGAGAGAAGATTCTGATTGCGGGCCGCGCCGGCTACAGCATGGCCGCGCGTCGTATGGAGCCCGCGCGCGCCGCTTTCGACATGCTGTTGGCCCAATATCCAAACGATCCAAACGTGCATTACCCGTTCGGCGTCTACATGCTGGCGCAGGACGCTGATTTGGCGATGAAGGAGTTCAAGCGCGAGCTCGAGATTTCGCCTAACCACTATCCGGCAATGGTCCAGATGGCGTTCGAGTATCTGAAGCGAGATCAGTTTGACGACGCGTTGCCACTGGCGGAAAAAGCGGTTGTGCTCGCACCAAAACTGTTCGCCGCGCGGAACGTGCTCGGTCGAGTGTTGCTCGAGTTGGGCCAGATCGATCGCGCCGTGAAAGAGTTGGAGGAAGGAGTGAAGCTCGCGCCTTCGAGTCCGGAGATGCATTTTGCGCTTGCACGCGCTTACACGCGCGCCGGCAAAAAGGAAGAGGCGGCGCGCGAACGCGAGATCTTCAAGAAACTCCAGGACGAATTCAATCAGAGAAAGCAACTTGCTAAGCCAGATGCGGCGCCCGATCAGAAGCCGGAAAAACCGAATCCCCAGTAACAGATGAATCAAACTTTCAAACAGCACACGCTGGCGGTCGTGGCGCTCGTCCTTACGCTTCTGGCGGCGGCGCTGGTCATGCTCGATCCGCTTTCAGCCAGCGGGCAGGTGAGGCGTTGGAATCCACGACGCGTGCCTCCCGACACGGTTTTCGTGGGCGATCAGGCCTGTTTGGATTGTCACAAGAAGTTTGCTTCGTTCAACCACAGCGGCATGGCGATGGCAATGGAGCAAGTCGGTGAATCGAAGATATTAACCGAGAACCCGCAACTGACGATGCGCGTCGGCGCCTATTCATACCAGATCAAGCGCGACGGCAAACAGAGCTTCTATTCAGTCACCGACGGAAAAGACACCATCACGCTTCCGATCCTCTACGCCCTCGGACAGGGCAAGATGGGCCAAACTTACGTGTTGCAACACGAAGGAAAGTTTTACGAGAGCCTGGTGAGTTTCTACGCCGAACCGAAGGGGCTCGACTTCACGATTGGCGCGCCACGCATGGAACCAAGGTCGCTGCTCGATGCGGTCGGCCGCGTGCTGCCTCCGAACGAGGTGTCGAACTGTTTCAGTTGCCATGCGCTGGGCGCCGTTGTGGGTTCGCAGCTTCGACTCGATAAGTTCACGCATGGCATTCGCTGCGAGAGTTGTCATGGACCAGGCGGGAAGCATGTGGAGGCTGTGAAAGCAGGCGAGCCCGGTTCGACCGGTATTTTCGATCCCGGGCTGTTGAGCGGCGATGAGTTGACGCAACAGTTTTGCGCTTCGTGTCATCGTGGCGCCGATGAGTTTGCGTTGTTGAAGAGCATGGAGATCAACAACGTGCGTTTTCAGCCATATCGAATTTTTCACAGTAAGTGTTATTCGGACGATCGCAAGATCAGTTGTACGGCGTGTCATAACCCGCACGAACCGCTCAGAGAAAATGCTCCTGCTTATTACGACAAGCGCTGCTTGGAGTGTCATACGCTGAAGTCACAGACGGCGAAGGCGGCGGGCGGCGCCGGGGCGACGGCGGGTTCGAGTTGTCCAGTGGCTGAGAAAGACTGTACGTCGTGTCACATGCCGAAGATCGAAGTGAAGGCGGCGCACTTTAACTTCACCGACCATTACATTCGCATTGTGAGGCCGGGCGAAAAGTTTCCTAACTAACTGAAAAAAACGAATGAAGTATTACTGCTCTGCTGTCATTCTCGCACTGCTCGTTTCCGGCACCGTGCTGCAACCGCGCGCCGGATCAACCGCACCGGTGGCGACACCCGTGACCTTCGCCGAAGTTCCGTCCACGCAAAGCAAGATCACGTGGGTGCACGACAACGGGCGTTCTGAGTTGCGACACCTTCCCGAAACGTGTGGCGGCGGCGGTCTGTTCTTCGACTTCGATAACGACGGTTGGATGGACATCTATCTCGTCAACAGTGGTCCATCCGATTTTTACAATCCCAAAACGCCAATCAAGAACGCCTTGTATCGAAACAACGGCGACGGCTCGTTCACCGATGTTACCGACAAAGCCGGTGTCGCCTGTGGCCGCATGGGCCACTTCGGCATGGGCGCGGCAGCCGCTGATTACGACGGCGATGGTTGGCAGGACTTGTATGTCACGAACTACGGCAGCAATGTCCTCTTTCACAACAACGGCAACGGCACTTTCTCAAACGTGACCGACACCGCGGGCGTCGCGGCGCCGAACTGGTCCACCTGTGCGACGTGGTTCGATTACGACAACGACAGCAAGCTGGATCTGTTCGTCTCGAGTTTCGTGCAGTACAGCGGCACCGGCACGATCTTCTGCGGCGACAATCGAGCCGGGCGTCGTTACTACTGCGTGCCGCGCGTCTTCAAACCGCGATCGAGTTTTCTGTTCAAGAATGAAGGAAGCGGGAAGTTTCTGGACGTCAGCAAAGATTCCGGCATCGCCGCTGCTCAGGGCAAATCGTTCGGCGCAGTTGCGACCGACGTCAACAACGATGGCCTGATGGATCTGTTCGTCGCGAACGACACACTCGCAAATTTTCTGTTCGTAAATAAAGGCAAAGGCAAGTTTGAAGAAGCCGGTCTACTGTCCGGCGTTGCGTACAGCGATTCCGGCGCGCCACGATCCGGTATGGGCGTCGATGCGGCGGATTACGACAACGACGGATGGCAGGACCTGTTCGTCGCCAACATCGATCAGGAGTTGTTCAGTCTGTATCAGAACCAGAAGGACCTGACGTTCATCGACAAACCCGGCGAGATTGGACCAGCCACGCGTCTGCTGAGCGGCTGGGGTTTGCGCTTCTTCGATTACGACAACGACGGCGATCCCGATCTGATTTTGGCGAATGGACATCCCGACGACATGGTCGAGATCCAGTCGCTGAAAGTGAAATACAAAGAGCCGTTATTGATGTTTGAGAACGTCAAAGGGACGTACAAAAACGTCAGTTCGGCATCCGGCGCCGTGTTCGCTAAAGACTTTCCTGCCAGAGGTTTATCGGTCGCCGACTACGACAACGACGGCGATCTCGACGTGCTGATCATCAACAACGGCGAGGCCCCTCTGCTGCTGAAAAACGAAGGTGGAAACCGCAACAACTGGGTCGGTCTGAACCTCGTCGCGACGAAGAGTAATCCCGCAGCGGTCGGCGCGATGATCACGTGGGAAGCCGGAGGAGTTAAGTACAAACGACTGAAGACGGCCGGCGGCAGTTATCTTTCGTCACACGATCCGCGCGAGGTGCTCGGCGTCGGTGCAGCGACGAAGATCGACAGCATCGAAATCAAGTGGCCCAGTGGACGCGTCGACAAGATCACAAACCCACCGATGCGGAAGTACCTGAAGGTCGTCGAGGGCGCCGCGCAATGATCGGCGGCGTTCGCTGGATCATTTTATTAGTCGGCGTTGTCAGCGCAGTCGCGATCCACTCACAGCAGTCTCGACAAGGACCGTATCCTTTCCAGAATCCCGACCTTCCCCTCGAACAGCGAATCGACAACATCCTTTCGTTGATGACAATCGACGAGAAGATCGAGTGTCTCGATACCAATCCAAGCGTGCCGCGACTCGGCATAAAAGGCAGCGGACACGTCGAAGGCATTCATGGTCTGACGCAGGGTGGACCAGGCAAGTGGGGACGACCGCTCACCGTTCCCAGCACGACGTTCCCGCAAGGGATCGGGCTCGGAGAAACCTGGGACCAGGAAATCGTGAGGCAAGCCGGACAGATCGAAGGCTACGAAGCGCGTTACGTTTTTCAAAGTCCAAAATACAAGCAGGGCGGGATCGTGATCAGATCTCCCAATGCAGATCTCGGGCGTGACCCGCGTTGGGGCAGAACTGAAGAGTGCTACGGTGAGGACGCATACCTGAACGGCGCGATGGTTGTGGCCTTCACAAAAGGCTTGCAAGGCGATCATCCGAAGTACTGGCAATCTGCCGCGTTGATGAAGCACTTCCTCGCGAACAGCAACGAGAACGACCGCGACAAATCGAGTTCCGATTTCGATGAGCGTCTATTTCACGAGTACTACGCGTTGCCGTTTCAGATGGGCGTCGTCGAGGGCGGCTCGCGCGCGTACATGGCGGCTTACAACGCCGTCAACAAAGTGCCGATGACGATCAATCCGCTCATGCAAACGATCACGCGGGAGAAGTGGGGCCAGGATGGAATCATCTGCACCGATGCGGGCGCAATGAAAAATCTCGTTACTGCTCACAAGTACTATCCGGATTTCGAAACTGCCGCCGCGGCGTCGGTAAAAGCGGGGATCGGACAGTTTCTCGACGATTATCGCGACGCGGTGCGAGGCGCGTTGAAGAAGGGTTTGCTGACGGAAGCGGACATCGATCGCGCGCTCCGAGGTAATTTCCGCGTGATGATCAGATTGGGATTGTTGGATCCTCCTTCACGCGTGCCGTACTCGTCGATCGGACAAGAGTCGACGGACCCGTGGCTCACGGACAAACACAAAGCACTCGCATTGCTGGCGACGCAGAAATCGATCGTCCTATTGAAGAACTCGACGAATCTGCTGCCGCTCGATAAGTCGTCGATCAAGTCGATCGCGGTGATTGGGCCACGCGCAAACGAAGTCTTGCTCGACTGGTACAGCGGCACGCCGCCTTACGCGATCTCGCCGCTGGAAGGAATCAAGAATGCGGTTGGATCATCGGTGAAGGTCAGTTATGCCGCGAACAATGATGGCGGTGCGGCGGCGAAGATTGCACGCGAGTCTGACGTGGCGATCGTTTGCGTTGGGAACCATCCGAATGGCGGGTTCGATACTGTGTGGGCGAAGGTTTCAGTGCCGAGTGAGGGACGTGAAGCTGTCGATCGCGAGTCGATCAAGTTGGAGCAGGAAGAGTTGATCCAGGCGGTGATGCAGGCGAATCCGAAGACGATCGTGGTGCTCAAGTCGAGTTTTCCGTACGCGATCAATTGGACGCAGGAGAATGTGCCGGCGATTCTTCACATGGCGTTGAACAGTCAGGAAGAAGGCCGGGCGCTCGCGACGGTGTTGTTTGGTGAATACAACCCGGCGGGGCGATTGGTGCAAACGTGGCCCAGGTCGCTCGAACAGTTGCCTCCGATGATGGACTACGATATTCGTCGCGGCCGGACTTACATGTACTTTGACGGTCAGCCGCTTTATCCATTCGGATACGGGTTGAGTTATACGACTTTTGCGTATCGCGACTTGAAAACGAGCGTGGCAGCGAATGGGACGATCGACCTCAGCGTTCGGGTGAAGAACACGGGTAAGCGCGCGGGAGATGAGGTTGTGCAGTTATACGTCAGGCATATCGATTCAGCAGTTTCTCGTCCGCGGAAGGAGTTGAAGGCGTTCAATCGTGTTCATGTGCGTGCGCAGGAAGAGAAAACGGTGACGTTGTCGTTGCCGGCGTCGCGTTTGGCGTATTGGGACGCGGATGCTGATCGATGGACCGTCGAAAAAGATCGGATTGAGATCATTGTGGGTGGATCGTCGGTTGATGCACGACTACGAAAGACAATCGCTGTTCGGTGATTTAAAGAGGTGATCCGGTTCCGAGTTAATATGCCCTAATCAAGCCCCTCGTTAGTCTGCAACAAGTTAGGTAGGAAAGAAGCTTTGATCGTTACTCGGAACCGGAGAATTGGTGTCGAACGCGGTTAGAGTACGGGCAAAACGATCCGCTGTCATGGCCTGTTGGTCTACCCGTGATCTCCAACTTTAGGTGGATACTACAAGTGCACGATGCCGCGTTGGAGGGCGCGTGTGGCGGCCTGGGTTCGGTCGGTGACGCCGAGTTTGCCGAGAATGTTGTTGATGTGGCTTTTGACGGTTGCCTCGCTGATGCTCAGCGATTTGGCAATTTCCTTGTTGGTCTTCCCTTTGACGATCTCCTGAAGCACTTCGACTTCCCGAATGGTGAGTTCCGACGCAACCATCCTTTCTGCCAGCCGCTCGGCCACGACCGCCGGCAGCCGCCGCGACCCAGCCTGGACC
>JAICGQ010000069.1 GCA_025923035.1 Pyrinomonadaceae bacterium
ACTGCCAGTAAACCCTCAACGTGCTCTTCACGCCGTAACGGATACGCCAACTTGAAACCTTGTTCGACCAGCACCGGATCGTCTTCAACCGGCAACCACCCATTCGCACGCGACTTTGCGAGCACGAGTTCGCCCCACGGCTGCGGGAGCGTCCGATGTCCGTTAACTTCACCCCCGACCGATCCGTCGATGAAGATCTTCAACTGTCGCAACCCGAGCGCCTTTGTCGTGCGCTCTTCGACAAACTGCAAAAGGTCAGACAGCTCTTTGTACAGACCCGCATGCGAACCGATACGCGAAACGATCTCTTTATAAAGCGCAGCTTCGCGTTCGAAGAGTTTGTGGAACCGTTGGGCCAACCAGCCGCGCAACGGCGCCGCCATGAGCGCCAGCGCGAGGATCAGCAATGCTTCAACCAGCCCCGGACGCACGCCGTATCGCTGTGTCATCCAGTCGCCAATCGTGCGAATCCCGAAGACGTAAACCGTCAACACGACCGTGGCAAAGGTGACCACGATCAGGCTCTCTTCGATGATGATTTCGAGATAACGATAACGATAGATGTAGTACGCGAGCAGCACCGACGGCAACAGCGACCCCAGGTTCGCGATCGTCTGCAGATAAAGCCCGGCGGTTGTGCCGGCGCCCAGTCCAAACGCCAACGCCGCCAGGATCACGATGCCGATGCCGATGAACGACGCCGCCAGCGTCCGCATGATTCGCTTCTCACTGCGGTTCTGGCTCTTGCGCGCGATCAGCATCTCGGTCAGCGCAATCAACCCGAGCACGTAAGCAATCCAGAACGCGAACGGAATCACGAAGAACGACAGCTTTTTGAACATCGGCGCGTAGTCGCCTGTCCACAGTTGCGGCACCGCGATCACGAGAAAGACTGTCGGAACGTAGGAGAGATAGACGCGCAGTTGTTCGCTCTTGTTCAACCCGCGGCCGTGGGACTGTGCCCAGAGGTGCAGGTGGACGTGAAGCAGAAACGAGTAAGCGAAGGTGATACTGACGACGGCAACCGTGTCGGCGACGCGCAGCAACGTGGTCCAGGTGTCAGGACCGAGATCGAAGAGGCCGTGAAGTGTGACGACGAGATTGCTGGTGTGCCAGCCGCCCATCGTGAGCGCGAGCGCTGCGAGGATGCGCTCGATGTTCGTGAGCTTGTCGCGATGGCGGACGAGTTGCACCGCCATCCAAAGCGGTAGCAACGCGCCGATGCTATAGCCGATGACCTGGAGTATTTCGAGTGGATCGAGTGGGGACATTATAGCCAGGTACTTTGTGCTTTGTACTTAGAACTTTGTTCGCAGCTCCAGCAGCAGCTCAAAGTCGAACAAAGAACAAAGCACAAAGTACCAAGCACTTTGTTAGTTCACGGCCGTGTTGGTTGGCGGCGTAAACGTGATTTCGACGCGCCGGTTTTTTGTGCGGCCGGAGACCGTCGAATTCGGCGCCACCGGGTTTGACGCTCCCATTCCGTTCGCTTGAATGCGCGCCGGTTCTACACCCGCCGACTGAAAACGATCCGACAGCACGCGCGCACGTTCCTGCGTGAGCTGTTGCAGTGAAACTTCATCACCACGGTTGTCGGTGTAGGCTTCAATCAGGATCTGATAGTCAGGATTACTGGCGAGCAGCGCTGCCAGCGGTTCGAGCTTCGCTGCGGACGCGGTCGACAGTGTTGCCTTCCGCGCGTTGGCCCAGATTGTTTCCGGCAGGACCAGCCGGAAGCCGGTGGCAGTTTCTTTGACTGATCCATACTTCGCCAGCGTCTGCTTCAAAGTCGCTTCGGCGTTACGTCTCTCGACGGCGCGCCGCTCAGCATCGACGCGTGCATTCTCGGCATCCTTTTCACCTTCAAAGCGAGCGACTTTAAGCTTGGCAGCATCAGCTTCAGCGCGCAGTGCCGCATTCTCGTCGCGTAAACGAGCAATCTCGACGCGTTTCTCACGCAACTGATCGTTCGCCGTTCCGGCATCGCGTTCCGCCAGTTCACGGGCACGCTGTTCTTTATCGAGCGCGGTGCGAAGCTGGGCCACTTCCCGTTGCAAGGCGTCTGAAGTGCGTTCCGCAGTGCGAATCGCTTCGTCGCGACGACGAGTTTCTTCGCGCGCGAGGCGGGCTGCCTTGCGAACGCCGGCGACTTCTTCAGCATTCGCGCCTGCGGAAATAGCTTTGCGAGCTTTCCAATCAATGTCCGCCGTCGGCTCGTTCAAGCGCCACGCCTGTTCCGCGTCCTGCAACAGTCCTTCGGCGATGCGTAATTCCTGCTCAGCGTCCTGAGCAGCGCCGGCGTACTTCGCGAGACTCACAGCCTGGCGTGCGCCGAGCAGCGAGACGGGTGTTTGACGATAATCGGCGTCGGCAACATCGGGCACGCGGACATTGCGGAAATAGTCACTGGAGTTTCCGATGTACTTAACGTCGATGGTCTCGACCTGGCTGCCGTTAGGCCGTCGCGGGGGAAGGTTTTCCATCACGACCGCCCGGCTCGGCACTTTCATGAGGAAGTGCGGCTCGGCAGTCAGAATCAACGCGAAGGATTGAAGCGGCGTGGTGACGTCGAGTTTGGAATCGACGAAGGAGCTGCCACTGCGTTTGATCTCGCCAAGGTTATCGACGTGTCCTTCAGGCGAGATGGCCCAGAGAATATAAGTGGTGTATGGACCACCGAGTTCCGACGCACGCGGCAGATCGTCCACGTTGAACTCGACGCGCGTACCGCGACGTCCGGCACGCTTCACCTTGGCCTCGCCCTTAAGACGCGGCAACAAAGTAGTACCGCGAAACTTCACACTCACGGTCTCGTCCAACGGGTAGGTGATAGCGACGGTCTCCCGTTGAACGTCCCTTTGGGCAAACGCCACGGACACGGAGATTAAACAAGCGATAAGTACGAGCGGGAGGCGTTGACCAATGCATCTGAATGTCATGGCAAAAGAACTCCTGGTCATGTATTAACCTGTTGATGCTTCAGCTACGTGCAACTGTTGCCGCGTTTTTCGCAGATTATTCCCGGAACCTGTGTTCGTACCTGGTTTTACGGTATGCGGCGACCTGGACAATGAGCACGGTGATTCCGGAGAGCAACAGCAGATGGATCCAGCCTCGCTGCTGGGCAACGAGCAGGATTAACCAGAGCAGAATTAGACCTGAGCCAATCCACCAAAGCATCAGGGCACTTCGTTCAACTTGTAACCGACTCCCCGGACCGTCAGTACATAACGCGGGTTCTTGGGATCCGTTTCAAGTTTTTTCCGCAAGCGATTGATGTGCGGATCGATGTTGCGTTGATAGCCTTCGTAGTCAGTACTCCAAACACGATCGAGCAACGCGTTCCTGGACCATGCCCTGCCGGGTTCGGACGCAAGCAGTTCGAGAATCTGAAACTCGAGCGGCGTTAAGTCGATGCGATCGCCGTCGCGGATCACTTCGTGACGCCGCTTGTCTATTATGAGACCTCCGACTTCGATCCGTTCGCCGTCAGGCTCCGGCGCCACGCTGCCGCCGCGACGCAACAACGCTTCGACGCGGTACTCCAGTTCGCGTGGGCTGAAGGGCTTTGCCAGATAATCGTCGGCGCCTGCCTCGAAGCCGGCGACTTTATCGGAGAGCGCGTCGTGCGCGGTCAGAAACAGCGCGGGTGTCTGGATGCCGCGATCGCGGACCCGCTTGAGCAGGTCGAGCCCGGACATGCCGGGCATGGAGACATCAAAGATGAAACAATCAAACCTTCCTGCCAATGCTGCTTCCAGGGCGGCCATCCCGTTTTCACGTTCGTCCACCGTAAACCCTAGGCGCCGAAAGTACTCGGCGAGCAGCAGACGCATATCGGTATCATCGTCTGCGATTAGAAGGCGTTTTCCTGCGTATTTGCTGTTTGTCGGTGCTTGCTGTGCCAAGTCTCTGATCCTGTCGGTGGGGATCTTTCTAAACGTCGTAAATAGCGGGAAGGATTATAACTCATCCGTGTTCGCATTAGATCCTTTGCGGCGCACACAGATAAACTAAATCAGGTCGCTATCACAAAATCAGTCAGCCTTGACGCAAATAAGTGGGGGTAAGTATAGTTCGTGCTTGAACTTTTGGACCGCTACCACCCTCCTTATAGCAACGGATCGGAGACTTTAGCAACCAGAAATGCGTGATCTTCGCCGCTTGTTAAAGTATCTGAAACCTCACTGGCCGATCTTCACAGTAGCTACTTTCGCGATGCTGCTGGTCGGTGTGCTGGAGAGCGCCACCGGCGCGCTCATCGTCCCGATCTTCGAACAGGCGTTCTCGACGAGCGGAGGCACTCGTACTTCCACCCTCTTCGGTCTCCAACATCTGATCCCGCAGGACGCGATTGGCGCCTGGAAAACGATCTCGATCTTATTGCTCGTTTTCACGTTTACCAAGGGGATCGCGGAATACCTGTCGACGGTGCTGATGGCGCGCATCGGCCAGTCGGCCGTGCTCAAACTGCGGCAGGATCTCTACAACCATCTGCTCGCGCAATCCGCGACTTTCTTCGAACGTCATCGCACGAACTATCTCGTCTCGCGTCTGGTGTCGAGTGCGGCGGCGATTGAAACGGCCGTCACGAGCACGCTCCGCGACATGTTGCGCGAGAGCTTCACGCTGATCGGATTTCTGAGCGCCTCCTTTTATTACAGTTGGCGACTGACGCTCAGCTCGTTGATCATCGCGCCCATCATCGCGCTATTGACTGTTCGCTTCGGCAAGGCGTTGCGAAACGTCGCGCGTGAGAGCTTTGAAGGCAGCAAGGAACTGACTGACACCGCGCAGGAAGCACTCGCCAACCAGGGCATCGTTAAAGCCTATCGTGCGGAGAAGCGTGAGTCGGAACGTTTTACAGCAGTTGCGAAACGAATCGTAAAAGCGAATCTTCGCAGTGCGAGTATCGCGGGCGCGTCACCGCCGATTATCGAGATGATCGGGATTGTGTTCGTGGTCCTGCTGCTCTTTTTCGGGCAGCAGGAGATCATGGCGGGACGAATGCGGACGGCGCAGTTTCTCGCGTTCCTCTTTTTTCTGTTTCGCAGTTACGATCCGATGCGCAAGTTATCGCGACTGCAAAACAGCATGGAACAGGCGTTGGCCGCGGCCCATCACGTCTGGGAAGTGATGGACGAGCACTCCACGATCAAGGAAAAGAAGGACGCCCGCGAGCTGACGCCGTTGAAGCAGGAGATCGAGCTGCGCAATGTGTCGTTTGGTTATGACAACGAATCGCGATCCGTGTTGCGAGACATCACCTTGCGGATTCAAGCCGGCACGATGGTGGCGTTGGTCGGCGAATCGGGCGGCGGGAAGTCGACGCTGACGAAGCTGCTGCCGCGTTTTCACGATCCTAGCTCCGGCGCGGTGCTTTGGGACGGCACAGATCTCCGCGACGTGAAGCTTGCGAGCCTGCGGCAGCAGATCGCGCTTGTCACGCAGGAGACGGTGCTATTCAACGACACAGTCCGTCATAACATCGCCTACGGCAAGCCCGAAGCAACCGACGCCGAGATCCAGGAAGCAGCGACGATTGCCTTAGCGCACGACTTCATTCGCGAAATGCCTGACGGTTACGATACGATTGTCGGCGAGCGCGGTATATTTCTTTCTGGCGGTCAACGACAACGGCTCGCCATTGCTCGCGCCATCCTGGTTAACGCCCCCGTGCTCGTTCTCGACGAGGCCACTTCGGCACTCGACGCAGAGTCGGAACGTCTGGTGCAGCGCGCCATCGCTAATCTGGTCCGCAATCGGACGACCATCGTCATCGCCCATCGTCTCTCGACGGTTCGTCGCGCCGACGTCATCGTGGTGATGGAAGCGGGCCGGATCATAGAAACAGGAACCCACACGGAATTGCTGGCCCGGGGTGGACAGTATCGAAAACTCTACGAACTTCAGTTTGCTGATGAGGAAGAGTTAACGGCGGCCGAGATGAGATGAGTATTTGTCAGTGGTCAGTAGTGATTGGCTCCCAACAACTGACCACGGACAACTGACCACTGACAACTGACAAAAAATGAAATCGATGACCGGATATGGCAAGGGAACGATAACGGGTGAGGACTTCTCTGTTTCCGTCGACCTCAAGACCGTCAACAATCGTTTTCTTGACATACATCTACGTGCCGGATCCGAGCTCGCCGCACTCGAGCCCGCGATCAAGAAACAAATCAGCTCCCGCCTCTCGCGCGGACGCGTTGACGTGACGATCAGTCTTGAACGAACGGCGCAACTCGCTTACGAACTAAACCGTCCGCTCATCGCCGGCTACATCGACGCGCTGAAGCAACTCCAGCAGGACTTCAACATCGGCGGCGAACTCGACATCAACTTGCTCGCCCGCATCCCCGGCGCACTGCAACCTGCGCGCAATGGGATAGACGAACGCGTGATTGCCGCGCTGCATGGCGCGTTGAACCAGGCACTCGACGAACTCGAAAGGATGCGCGAACAGGAGGGCGACGCGCTGCGAGTCGAGTTGCGTGACCGCGTGCAAAAGATCGAAGCCCTGGTGCCGACCATCGAAGCCAGTGCCGAAGGTCTTGCCGATGCGTATCGCCAACGGCTGCAAAAACGAATCGGTGAGCTCTTGAATCGCGGCGGGCAGGTGGTGGAGATTGATCCGGCGAGGTTGGCCCAGGAAGTCGCCTATCTCGCGGATCGCAGTGACGTGAGTGAGGAGATGGTCCGGTTGCGCAGCCACCTGGCGCAGTTTCAGGAAGCACTTGATGCCCCGGGCGAAGCGGGAAAGATGCTCGATTTCCTTTTGCAGGAACTCAACCGCGAAGCCAATACGACACTTTCAAAGTCTACGGATTTAACGATCAAGGAAGCGGGGCTGGCGATTAAAGCAGAAGTGGAGAAACTGCGCGAACAGGTTCAGAATGTCGAGTAAAGTGACGGAACTGCAAACGGCGACCCAGGTTAACAACTCCCCAACGCGAGGCACGCTCTTTGTCGTTAGTTCTCCTTCCGGCGGCGGCAAAGGCACACTTGTCCGGGGCGTGTTGGAGGTTGTTGAGAATCTTAGTTATTCTGTGTCCTACACTACTCGCGGCCCACGCGCGAACGAAGTAAATGGCCGCGAGTATTTCTTTGTAGACGTGCCGGCGTTCGAGGAAATGGTCGCGGGCGGCGAGTTTCTCGAATGGGCGTGCGTACACGGAAACTTTTACGGCACTTCGAAGCAGCAGATCGCCGAGAAGACGGCCGCCGGTATCGACATGATATTGGAAGTTGACGTGCAGGGCGCCGCGAGCGTGCGGAAGTTACTGATGGATTCAGTGAGCGTGTTTATCCTGCCGCCTTCATTTGCAGTGCTGAAGGAACGGTTATGCGCGCGCGGGACTGACACGCCGGAATCGCTGGCGGTTCGTTTGCGAAATGCGCCAAACGAGTTGGACCAGTATTCAGCGTTTGATTACGTAATCATTAACGACAAGGTCGAGCGGGCGGTGCGCCAGCTCGCGTCGATTATTTATGCAGAACGAGCACGGTGCGTCAGACAAGAAGGCCTCGTGCGAAGAGTGATTGAAGAGTTCCGGTCTGT
The DNA here is from genome assembly GCA_025923035.1 of Pyrinomonadaceae bacterium. GTDB lineage: Bacteria > Acidobacteriota > Blastocatellia > Pyrinomonadales > Pyrinomonadaceae > PSRF01. The sequence continues at coordinate 7,565 of JAICGQ010000069.1, forward strand.
GGATGACCGGGGCTAAATCAGAAGGAGAGATCGAGTGGCTACAGCAGAGTTGGTTGAGAACGAAGTGGAAAGCAGCAGTGGGCCGGAGGTTGATTCGAAGTATCGTTTGATTATTCTGGCGGCGAAGCGAAGCAAGCAACTGCAACGCGGAGCACAGCCCCGGATCGAAATCGACCCGCAGAAACACAAGCCGACGCGGATTGCGTTAGAGGAAGTAATCCGCGGCCGAGTGCACTTTGATATCAAAGAAGAAGAAGATAAGTAAGAGGCCTGCGGCCTCAGAGCTTAGTGTTTAGTACTTTGTTCTTAGTACTTCGTAGGTTCGGTGGTTCTTTCAAAGAACAAAGCTCGAAGTTCAAAGTACTACAAGCCTTTGTAGTCCGGACCGCCGCCTCCTTCGGGCGTCACCCAGTTGATGATCTGGTAAGGATCCATGATGTCGCACGTCTTGCAGTGGACGCAGTTTGAGAAGTTGATCTGCAAGCGTCGCTTCCCGTTTCCACCGTCTTCAACCATTTCATAAACCGCGGCCGGACAAAACCGCTGACACGGATTGCCATACTCTTCCGCACAACGTGTGGAGCAGATATTGGTGTCGAGCACGTGCAGGTGCACGGGTTGATCTTCATCGTGCCCAACCGCGGCGTGATACACGTCAGTGACTTTATTGAACGTCAGCTTACCGTCGAAACGCAGATCCGTGTAACGCTGCTCGAGCTTGTCTCCGCGATACCCATACGCTGAGAGCTTTTGCATCTCTGCGTGCCCCGCATGCGCACGATCGCGATCGAAGATTCCCCACGCGCGTCCGCCGGTGAAGAACTGCAATCCCGTATTGACCAACCCCAGCCAGCGCCCATGACGAAAGCCGGTGTGGAAGTTTCGTACTTTGCGGAGTTCGGGAATGATCCAACTCGAGTTCACGCGCCGTTCGTAACTCTGTAACTGCTTCGCGGAAAAATCTCGGGCAAGGAGAGCCTCGAAGATCGTCTCCGCCGCAAGCATGCCGCTCTTGATCGCGGAGTGAATTCCTTTGAGCCGTTGCGAGTTGAGAAACCCCGCGCAGTCGCCCGTCAGCAGCACACCGTCAGCGTACGTGCGCGGCATCGCAAAGTACCCACCGGCCGCGATCGTCTTCGCCCCGTAGCGAATCATCTTGCCGCCTTCGAGCAGTTTCGCTATGTACGGATGCGTTTTGAAGAGTTGAAACTCAGCGTGCGGATCGATCAACGGATCTTTGTAATCGAGTCCGGTAACGTAACCAAGGTTCAGCACGCGATTCTGCATGCCGTAAATCCAGCCGCCGCCATACGTTTGCGCGTCTGACGGGAAACCGAGCGTATGCGTGACGCGCCCGGTGGGATAACGATCGTCCGGCAACTCCCACAACTCTTTCACGCCGACGCTGTAAACCTGCGGTTCGCGTCCTTCGTCGAGACCGAGGCGTTCGACCAGTTTCTTCGTCAGCGATCCGCGCGGGCCTTCGCCAAGCACAGTGACCTTCGCGAGTAGATCGACGCCGGGTTCATAATTCGGCTTCCGCTTCCCTTCCTTGTCGATTCCTTTATCGCCGGTGCGGACGCCAAGCACACGATCCGCATCGTCATAAAGCAGATCGGCGCCGGGAAACTCCGGAAAGATATTGACGCCGGCTTCTTCGCACTTCTCACCAAGCCAGCCCGTGAGACGATTCAGCGAAACGATGTAGTAGCCGTGATTTTTGAGTGGCGGCGGAGTTATCGGCGAACGGATCGCATGCTTCGGTGTGAGATAGAGAAAGAAGTCTTCGTTGACCGGCGATTCGAGTGGCGCTCCTTGCGCTTCGAAGTCGGGGATCAGTTCGCGAAGCGCCTTCGGATCCATCACCGCGCCGGAAAGAATGTGCGCGCCGACGCTGGCGCCTTTTTCAATAACCGCGATTTCGATGTCGCCGATTTTGTCGGCGGCGGCGGTTTCGTTGTGCTGCTTGACGAGGCGTGCGAGGTGTAAAGCGCCGCTCAAATTAGCTGGACCAGCGCCTACAAATACAACGTCGAATTCTAAAGTCTCTCGTTCTGTCATTTGGTCGCGAGTATATCAAAGCACCAGATGGTGGTGGTACACTGCCCACATACGACATGCGATTGAAGGAGAGCAAAAACCCCTGGCTATTGCTCGTTTTCGTGCTGGTGCCGATTTCGATCCTGGCACTGCGCCCGACACCGGAGCCTTTGTCTGACCTGCCGCACGTGATTGTTTGGGCGTGGGAGCGACCGGAGAATTTCGACTTCATTGATACGAAGCGAATCGGCGTCGCGTTTCTCGCCAAAACGCTGCGACTGGAAGGCGATCGCGTCGTGAGTAAACCCCGCCTGCAACCGCTCACACTCGCGCCCGGAACGAAATTGATCGCCGTGGTCAGAATAGAATCGGATCACCCAACACTCTCTTCAACACAACTCGCTCGAACCGCTGCTGAGATAATCGAATTGGCGAAGCTGCCGGATATATCCGCGGTGCAGATCGACTTCGACGCAACCGTCTCTGAAAGAAACTTCTATCGATCGTTGTTGCATGAAGTGAAACCTCAAGTTCCAGCATTATCGATCACGGCACTCGCTTCGTGGTGCGCCGGAGACAACTGGCTCGCCGATCTGCCCATCGACGAAGCCGTGCCGATGCTCTTTCGTATGGGCGTGGATAAAAAACGATTTCAATCAGACCCGCGGTTCGAAGCGGAGATTTGTTTCGACTCAGCCGGCGTCGCAACGGACGAACCACTCAGACCACCCAACGTCGAGCGTCTGTACATTTTTAACCCGAATCCCTGGTCACGATATTCGCTGAACAGCGCACTGGAGACTTACAAGAGATGATCCTGACGCGTCGCCTCATAGCGATCCTTCTCGCCATCATTCTTCTCAACGGGACGACGGCACTGGCGTGTGGTCCATTCACGCTCGAAGCAATCTTCGTCCACACTGTTCACCCGACGTATCCACTAGCGCAGTTTGCCGCTGGACGAATCGGGGTGGTCCAACCCAGTTACGCGCGTTCATATCTTTACACCGCTTATCGATATCTCTCCGGCGGAAGCTTCAGTCCTTCGGAACAGAAAGCGATGGTCGATCTTTGGAAGCAACGGCTCGACTTCAGTTCGGACGAGAATCCCAGTGACTGGAGCGCAGTTTGGCTCGAAGCACGCAAGAAGATTCCGGGCGTGCAGGAGCGCGGCGAGATCGACGTGTATCGCGCCCGCGAGAAGCCGAACGAATACGAGTGGTACGTCAACTGCAACAAAGACTCGTTTGAGACAGCGGCAAAGGCCCTTGCCGATCGTTCACTGGAATACAAGAGCGACAGCGCCACTCTGTTGGCTTGGGTCAATGCGCAGGACCAGGTTTTCAGCAACTGTGGTTCGGGAGTCTCAATTCCGGAGCCACTCCCACCAGACGCTCGTCTTCTCGCACGACAGGATCGCGCGTATCAGATCGCCGCGGCACACTTCTACTCCGCGAACTTCGATGAAGCGCAAAAGCACTTTGCAGAAATCGCCGCTGACGACAAGTCGCCCTGGCACTTCGTAGCCGCTTACATGATCGCCCGAACGTTGATCCGCAAAGCGAGCCTGGGCGCTCCTGAACAGAAACAGGAATCGCTACGCGCAGCCGAAACTCAGTTAAAGAAGATCCTCGCAGTTAACAGCTTCGCGCACCTGCATGCTTCGGCGAGACGCCTCGCCAATCTCGTTAGCCTGCGTCTGCACCCGGAAGAGCGTCTGCACGAACTCGCCCGTGTGCTACTGGACAGAAAGCAGAACGACAACCTCAAACAGGATCTCTGGGATTACACCACGCTGCTCGATCAATATCTCGAAGTCGAGGAACCGAAACCCGACGCGGTAAAGGGCGACGATCTTTCGGAATGGATAGCAATGATGGAGGCCGCGGACAAAACCGCGCCGGCTCGCGCTGTGGAACGCTGGCAAGCAACGCGCTCCGATCCGTGGCTCATCGCAGCGCTCACCCACGCCGCGGGCACACAGGGGACCGCCGCTGACTTGATCGCCGCGGCGTTGAAAGTTCAACCAAATGCACCGGCATTCATCTCGGCACGCTTTCACGCTGCGCGCCTGCTGACGGAGTCTGGCAAAAACAACGAGGCGCGCGCGGTGCTTGACGAGCTCTTGAAAAACCATGCTGCGAAGCTTGATGAGTCGGCCTTAAATCTTGTGTCGAACAGGCGCATGATGCTGGCGACGACGTTTCCGGAGTTCCTTCTTTATACGGTGCGCGTGCCGGCAGCACTTAGTTGGAACGATGATGGGCGCGAGATTCCGGCTGACGACGAATCCGTTTCGAGCGAGATGAAAGACCTGAAGGGTGAACCACGTTTCGACCACGCCGCAGCCGGCGCGTTCAACCATAAAATCCCACTCTCAGTCCTGAAGCGAGCCGTTCTGGAAAAACATCTGGTTGCGCCGCTGACACGTGACATCGCGCAGGCCGTGTGGCTTCGCGCGGCCATACTCGGAGATACAAAGACCGCGGAAGAAGTGGCGCCGGCGCTGAAAACGTACGTTCCGGGATTATCGACACTGCTCGACCAGTACGTTTCTGCAACGACTCCGCAGGCGAAGAAATTTGCCGCAATTTATGCCTGGCTGAAATTCCCCGGACTCGAACCCGTCGTAGATTCGGGCGTAGGCAGACGCTCACCTCTCAATCAACAAGATTTGTACCGAGACAATTGGTGGTGCGGCGCGGCGTTTCAACCGGCCACCGACGAAGAAAATCGGGAAGTGCTCGCGTTCACGCCGGTCAGCACGCAGCCTCTCTTGTTTCTCTCCGCCGCTGAAAAGGCGGCCGCCGAGCGCGAGTGGACGACACTCGATTCGGTGGGCGCCGGGCCAAACTACATCGTTGACCAGGTGATCAAGTGGGCCAACGCAAATCCCAACGATCCGCGCGTGCCGGAAGCGTTGCACCTCGCGGTCACGACGACGCGCTATGGTTGCGGCGACAAAGAAACCGGCCGTTGGTCCAAGGCCGCCTTCGACCTTCTGCACCGCAAATACCCAAACACGACCTGGGCCAAGAAGACGCCCTACTGGTTCAAGGACTAACGCGCACACGCGCACCGATCAAGCAGGTAAACAAATGTCCAAAGCAGAATTCACGAACCACCTGATTCACGAAACCAGTCCCTACTTACTCCAGCACGCACACAATCCGGTCGACTGGTATCCGTGGGGTGAAGCAGCATTCGCGAAAGCACGCGCGGAGAACAAGCCCGTGCTGCTCAGCATTGGTTACTCGGCGTGTCACTGGTGTCACGTGATGGCCCATGAGTCGTTCGAAGACGAAGAGATCGCGCGGTTGATGAACGACAACTTCGTCAACATCAAAGTGGATCGCGAAGAGCGCCCGGATCTGGATCAGATCTACATGAGCGCCGTGCAAATGATGACGCATCACGGCGGCTGGCCCATGACCGTCTTCCTTACTCCGGAAGGCGTGCCGTTCTATGGCGGCACTTATTACCCGCCGCAGGATCGTTACAACATACCCGGCTTCCCACGCGTGCTGATCAGCATCGCCGAGGCTTACAAAGAACGGCCGCAGGACATCGCCGAAACAGGCACGTCGCTGGTGAATGAACTGCGGCGTTTGAGCCAGAGTGGTGGCTCCGATCATCCGATCGAAAAAGAACTGCTCGACGCGGCTTACGCCGGCATCGTCAGGAGTTACGACTCAACGAATGGCGGTTTCGGCGGCGCGCCGAAGTTTCCACCGGCGATGACACTCGAGTTTCTCCTCCGCACCTACGCGCGAAACGGAAATCGCGATGCGCTCGAAATCATCAGTCATACCTGCCGGAAAATGGCAGACGGCGGGATCTACGATCAGCTCGGCGGCGGCTTTCATCGTTATTCGACCGACGCGCGCTGGCTCGTGCCGCACTTCGAAAAGATGCTCTACGACAATGCCCTGCTCTCGCGTCTGTACCTGCATCACTTTCAAGTGACGCAATCGGCGTCGTCGCGTGCGACCGCCGCAGGAGTGCTCGATTACGTCTTACGCGAAATGACTGACGCCGGCGGCGGTTTCTATTCAACGCAGGACGCCGATTCTGAAGGCCACGAAGGAAAGTTTTTTGTCTGGGACATCAGCGAGATTCGAACCACGCTCGGGGAAACGGCGGCCGCACCGTTTTGTGACTACTACAACGTCACCGAACAAGGAAACTTCGAAGGCAAGAACATATTGAACGTGACGCGCACGATCGAAGACGTCGCCGTGGCGCACAAAATATCAGTCGACGAACTGGCCGAGTCTCTCGCAAACAGCCGGCGTATCCTGTTTGAACTGCGTGAGCAGCGCGTCAAACCCGATCGCGACGAAAAGATCATCACGGCCTGGAACGGTTTGATGCTCGCGAGTTTTGCGGAAGCGGGCGTGATACTGAATCGCGCCGACTACACCGCGGCGGCCCGTGGAAACGCCGAGTTTGTACTCAAGAGCTTGAGTCGTGACGGGCTGCTCTTGCGGACCTACAAAGATGGCGTCGCGAAGTTCAATGCCTATCTGGAAGACTACGCATTCTTCATCGAAGGCCTCGTAACGTTGTACGAGACTACCGGCGAGTTCCGCTGGTTTACGGAAGCGCTCAGGTTAACCGATCGAATGATCGAGGAGTTTTGGGACGAGGAGAACGGCGGGTTTTACTTCACGGGTAAGAGTCACGAGAACCTGATCGTGCGTTCGAAAGATTACTTCGACAACGCGACGCCATCGGGAAACTCAGTCGCCGCAAACGTCCTCTTACGTCTCGCCGTGCTCACCGGCAAAGACAATTATCGCAACCTGGCGATCGCCGTCTTCCGCGAAGCTGCCGACGCGGCACGCCGCTATCCATCAGGCTTCGGCTACCTGCTGTCAGCCATCGATTTTCTTTTGTCGACAGCAAAAGAGGTGGCGATCGTCGGGCGCGACGCCGCAGACATCCAAGCCTTGCTGAGTGAAGTCTGGCGTCGTTATCTTCCGAACACAGTCGTCGCGCCCGCTTTGATCAGCGAAAGCGAGGCGCAGCAGTTTCCACTACTACAGGATCGTCCGATGCTTAACGACCGCGCGACCGCGTACGTCTGCGAGCACTACACGTGTAAGCAGCCCGTAACCGATCGCGATGCTTTGGCGGCGCAACTCTGACTCGACCGCAAGTTAGTGATCATTATTGCCACCGACCAGAGCAGGGACGCAGGTTCAGAGTCAAACTTATAACTTGGGACTTTCTGGTTAGTTAAACGTCTGACTGAAACAACCAGTCGAGCGGACTCATGATGGCTGTATACGAGTAGCGCATCGTTCAGCGAAAAGACAGTTTTACGGGATTCGCCGCTCGTGATCGGTCAGGTCATTGCAGGTTCGCAAAAACGAACTCTGATTTCAGACCTCACGACACTCTGTTCCCGAGTCGTTCGACTGTCAACAACCAAGTTGATTGATGGTCCATGACTGGGTAAAAGTGCCGGGATCGCGATTGGTTTCGAGTTAAGAACTGTCATCTCAGCGTGATGGTCAACAGGTTCTCGGGACCACCCCATCTGCTGATGGTCCAAATGGTGGCGTCGTTATATCGTAACAACTCGTCCAGTAGCTCGCTCACCTTCTTATCCGCGAGCTTGACCGGTGGTTTTCCGGAGCTTCGCCGCCATTCGTTGTTCTGGAAGAAGTGAATCGGAGTCATCCCGAGGTCTGTGAGTTTCGCAGCGACCTCGGGCGTCTCACAAATGGTATTGCCGGCGCCCATCACTCCACCCATGGTGGGAAAGCTGAATTCCTTTACTTGCGTGTCGAGGATCTGGACCACTTTTGGATCACGCTGCGGAGCTGGAAAAATACGTATCACGCCATCTCGATAGGTCCAGGCATACCTCGCTTCTACCTGTAGCACGCGATTGAGAAACTCGTCCAAACTACCTCGAAAGCCTGCAATCTGATCTTTGGCTTTCCCAAACTTACCCTCAGCCGGCGTGTCGTCCGGGCGTTCTTCGAATCCGACTCGAAGCTTGTATGCGTAGGCGAGTTTCTCAATCGTTTTAAACGCAGTTTCCGCGACCACCCGGGAGCCATCGATCGACAACTTTGGCAGGTCGTCATTTGCTTTCTGCGCGTTCGCTGAGCCTGCGCCGGCAAAGCTCACAAGCAAAACGATCGAAAGGCAGAAACGGTAAGCCGGCGATATTGCTTTAGGCATGACTGAACCTCACTTCTTCATATACCGATTCTTTTGGATCTCGATGTTTCGGATGGATTTTGTCGATACAATCGAACGCGAACCCACCTCTTTCCCCTTTACTTTCACTGTAAAGGTGACAGTATCCCGCGACGTAACATTCAGCGCATCGAAGCGAGCAGCATTTCTCTGCGCGGCTTCAGGGGTGCTGGCGCCAATGGCCATTTGTTGCGTATCGCGGATGGGCTTGGCTGTCGAGAACTCCTTACCCGAACTATCCTTGGCACCGGCTGAAATCGCCGCCTGAATGCCTGGCGTCGCGTCTCCTCTGCTGCCGTCCCGCTGAGTCATTTGGGGTGTGTCTGACTTAACCGTCTCAGACACCGTCACGTTGGGGTCGTTGACCTCTTTACCGTTGTTGTAAACGGTGATTTGAAGATCTCGTTTGGCGCCGATAACCGTTACGGGTTGTCCCTGTTGGTCAGTTGTCTGCTCATTGATAGTCGTATTCTCCCCAACAGCAATC
>JAICGQ010000070.1 GCA_025923035.1 Pyrinomonadaceae bacterium
CTCGACGAGACAGACGTCGCGCCGGTGCCTGCCACCGACCTGCTGCTGCTGAACTTCGAGAAGAGCGAGAAGTCGCGCATCGAAGCCGTCGATCTGTTGACCGGAAACTCGATTTGGCGAAGCGAGAAGATCAAAGGCGCGATGATGCAACTGACCGTGGATCCTGAACGCAACCTGCTCGCGGTCGTCCTCGTGAAGGATCCGAAGAACCGTGCGCGCGACGGGTTCAAGCGGCGTCCGCTGGTCCATGTGTTGGATCTTAAGTCCGGGAATGAACTCTGGAAATACGAAGGCAGCGAAGTTGAGATGATGCCGTCGCGCTGGCCTGAGGATGAGGGCAAAGAGATCGACTTCACGCTCGACAATTATTATCCGCCGGTGTTCGTCGGGAATCGTCTCTACCTGTTCTATGAAGGCGTGACTTCGTTTGACGCCCGCAACGGCAACGAACGGTTGCGCGAGAAGTATCGCGTCAACGAAGAAGGACTCGCACTGACGGAAGCCGAGCCGATCTTCGCGGAAGACGTGATCTACGTCTCCGGTCACGGACGCGTGCGCGCCATCTCGCGCCAGACGGGCGATACGGAGTGGGAAGCGAAAGATCTGGGACTGACACCGGAGATGATTCTCGTTGGCCCCGTTCTCTACGTGAGGACGGGTGGACAGTTCACGCGGATCAAGAACGGCGAGACTGAGGAGCGTGGTCCATACGGGGTGAGTGCAATCGATCCGCGTTCGGGAAAAGTCTTGTGGCGCTACAAGGGCGCGGACAAAGGCATCACCAATCTCCTGCTGCCTGCGAGAAACGCCATCGCCATCGCTGACCGCGACGATCTGATCATGATCGACGCCATGACGGGCAAGCGCACGTCGCGTGTCTCACACAAGATAGAACGCGCCTCGTTTGGTTTGATGAACGACAACGGGGATATCGTGATTGGCGGACAATCCGAGATCGCCGCTTTTCAACCTTCCACCGGGCGCGAGCTCTGGCGTGCGCGACACACACCGCCGGGACGCGGCATCCTGCGCACTGTCGGCGCGATCGCCGCGCGTGCTGGTTCACTCTACTTCCGTTACGGCGGCACCGCCATGACTGCGTTTCGTGGAATTCAAGCCGTGCAAACTGTGCGGGGCTTGACCTGGTCGCGCTCATCGATCTCCAACCTTCAATCGCTGGCGACAACATCGTCACGCCGAAACCGCAACTCGCGCCTTGATCGATTCGATCCGATCGTGGACCGCATCGATCCGGCCCATCAACTCGAACGCCTGTCGCGTTTCCTATGGCATCGTGAACGACTCGCAGCGTTGCGGGGACAGTGGATGTACTTCTACACGGACGTCAAAGGCGACGGCAACGGCCTCGCCGGCGTGAACATCAACAACGGCCGCACCGAACGTGAGATCCGTCTCTCCGATCTCGACGATCGCTTCGTCACTGACGAAATATTCGGCGTGATGTACGTCGCAGACGGAAACCGCTTGTTCGGTCATTCACTCAGGTAGAATCCGGGTGCTATTGAACGCTCTGCGTTTTCAAGGCTTGAATCACCTTTAACACTTACGGGCAGCGAAAACACGTCCCTCAAGATCTCGATAAACCGCTCTTCCGAATCTCACGTTGCTCGCTGGAAGACTCTATTCTTACAACGAGCGAAGGCTAAAGCGGTGGATTCGTTCATTTAAGCCCGAAAATTGAAAAATCCACCAACTCCGTTGGCGGGATTCATAAAGGTTGCTTGGGCGGGAGTTAGGTTGAAAACAATAATCCACCCACTAACGTGGGTGGTTTTTGTGAAAAGTAGTTCCGAGTACTAGATCCTTGCGCGGCGCAGGCGGAGCGCGTTGGCGATCACCGATACGCTGCTGAAGCTCATCGCGGCGGCGGCGATCATTGGGCTCAAAAGGATTCCGAAGAACGGGTACAGGACGCCCGCGGCGATCGGGACGCCGATCGAGTTGTAGATGAAGGCGAAGAAGAGGTTCTGTTTGATGTTGAGCATTGTCGCGCGGCTGAGGACGCGTGCCCTCGCGATGCCACGCAGGTCGCCTTTCACCAGCGTCACTTCCGCGCTCATCATTGCGACGTCAGTGCCGGTGCCCATCGCGATTCCAACATCAGCCTGCGCTAGTGCGGGAGCGTCGTTGATTCCATCGCCTGCCATCGCCACGACGCGTCCCGCGCTCTGAAATCTCTTTACGACGTCGACCTTTTGATCCGGCAGCACTTCAGCGACGACTTCGTCGATGCCCAGCTTTTGCGCAACAGTCTCAGCGGTCGTGCGACTGTCGCCCGTCAGCATCACGATGCGAATGCCTTCGCCGTGAAGTTGTTCGATAGCGTCCGGCGTTGTCGTCTTGATCGGATCGGCAACGCCGAGCAGCCCTGCGGTCCGGCCCTCGATTACGACGAACATCACAGTTTGTCCATCAGCGCGCAGGGCTTCAGCTTTCGCCGCCAGGTCACCCGGATCGATCTTGAACTCCTCGAGCAGTGCGCGATTGCCCAGCAGGATCGGCCGTCCTTCAACCTCGCCGCGCACTCCCTTACCTGTGATCGAATCGAAGGCAACGGTATCAACCAACTTAGCTCCGCGCTCTTCGGCACCCGCAACAATCGCGCTCGCCAACGGATGCTCGCTGCTGCGCTCCAAACTCGCCGCCAACCGCAACAGCGTCGCTTCGTCAACGCCCGGCGCTGTGACGACGCTGGCCAACTTCGGTTTGCCCTCCGTCAACGTACCAGTCTTATCCACAACCAGCGTATCGACCTTGCGCAGCACCTCGATCGCTTCAGCATTCTTGAATAGCACTCCGCTATTCGCGCCCTTCCCTGTCGCAACCATGATCGACATCGGCGTCGCCAACCCGAGCGCGCACGGACACGCAATGATCAGAACGGCGACAGCGTTCACCAGACCAAAAACCATGCGCGGCTCCGGTCCCCAGATGCTCCACACGATGAACGTGATCACCGCGATCGCCACCACCGCCGGAACGAAATAACTCGACACAACGTCTGCAAGCCGCTGAATCGGGGCGCGACTGCGTTGCGCCTCCGCAACCATCTGCACGATCTGCGACAACAGCGTTTCCGAACCGACACGCTCCGCCTGCATCACGAATGCGCCGCGTCCATTCACCGTGCCGCCGATAACGCGTTCACTAGTTCCCTTCTCAACCGGAATCGGTTCGCCCGTGACCATCGATTCATCGATTGCGCTCGAGCCTTCGAGTATCACGCCGTCAACCGGAACTTTTTCCCCGGGGCGAACGCGCAAGCGATCGCCAACGTGCACGTGGTCCAACGAAACGTCTTCTTCACGTCCGTCTGCATTGATGCGGCGTGCGGTCTTTGGCGCCAGACCGAGCAGCGCGCGGATCGCATTTCCGGTTTGACTGCGAGCACGAAGCTCCAGCACCTGGCCCAACAACACGAGCGTCGTGATCACCGCAGCCGCTTCGAAGTACACGGGCACGGCGCCACCGTGGCCGCGAAATGACGGCGGAAAGAGTTGCGGCGCGAGCACGGCGATAAGACTGAACACATACGCCACCGCGACGCCGAGTCCGATCAACGTAAACATGTTCAAACTGCGATTGACGACCGACTGCCACGCCCGCACGAAGAACGGCCAGCCGCCCCACAGCACAACAGGCGTCGCCAGCACGAGCTGGATCCAGTTCAGCGTCGACTGCCCGACGCGATGTTGCAACGGTTCCCCGGGAATCAGATCGCTCATGCCGATCGCGAACACGGGAATCGCCAGGAACAAGCACACCCAGAATCGGCGATTCATGTCGACGAGTTCGGGGTTCTCTTCATCTTCGAGCGAAACCGTGACCGGTTCGAGGGCCATGCCGCAGATCGGACAGCTTCCCGGCGCGTCGCGGACGATCTCCGGATGCATCGGGCAGGTGTACTTTTGGCCGGGACGCGTTTGAATCTGGACGGTGGCCGGAGGCTCGGGTTTAAGAAATTGCTCGGGGTTCTCCGCGAAGCGATGCACGCAGTGCTTACTACAAAAGTAATAAGTCTTCCCCTTGTACTCGTATGACCCGGCAGCGCGATTCGGATCCACGGTCATACCGCAAACCGGATCGAGCTCAAGCTTCGTTTCAATCTCTGTCATTTGCATCCCAGTATCGTATTTCGGAGACGGGCTTCTCAACCGCCAGCGCCCCCGCATAACCCGCACCCACCGCGACGTCCACCAACTGCCAACGTTCCGGCGAGCCGTCGTCCGTGCGCAGCAGCATGACGTTTTCCGTTGCTCCGAGCGTCACGTCAAAACCGTCGAGCGGTTGCGACAACCCGCGTCCGGTCGCTTTGATGTACGCCTCCTTCCGAGTCCAACAGCGGAAGAACCCGGCCACGCGATCCTCATCCGGCAGTTCACACAAAACACCAACCTCAAACGGCGAGAAAAACCGTCGCGCGATGTCATCGCCCGCAAAATCGGCGCGCTCGTGTTCCACGTCCACTCCGATCTCACGACCTTCGGTCACGGCATACAACGCAACGCCGTGCGAGTGCGACATGTTGAACCGCAACCGGCTGTCGCGAAACTCACCAGCCAACGAAGGCTTCCCCCACTCACCGTAAGAAAACTTCAACTGCTTCGGCTCAGCTTGCAAATACCGGCCGAGCAGCAGGCGCAGAAATCCCCGCGCCACTACAAAGTGGTTTCGATCCTTGTCGAAATGGAAACGATTGGCTCGCGCGACTTCTTCAATGTCCAGGAGCGCCAGAAACTCTGCGGCGGACTGCTCCAACCCGAGACGCCAAACGTGCACTTCCCCGGCGAGCAACGAAAGCGATACAGGCGGCGCCGACCAGATGGAAGTTTCCGACATCAAAGAGCAGCGCTGCCTCCGGCGTATTGCAACAGACGCGCAAACTCCGTTGCAGACTGTGGTCGCTCGTCGGGATCTTTCGCCAGTGCTTGCATGATTGCGGCTGAGATTCGTCGCGGTACTCCCAGTGACGCTGGCAACGGCGGCGGATCGTCGTAGAGATGTTTGCTGATGACACCCGAAACGGTCTCCGCTGCGAACGGTCTTGCGCCTGCAACCATCTCGTAGAACATCGCGCCGAGACTGTAAACGTCAGAACGCGTGTCGAGAGGCTCACCCATGCACTGTTCGGGCGACATGTAAAACGGCGTCCCCAGCACCACGGCGCCTTTGCTTGCCGAGTCGGCATCGGCAAGCAACTTCGCGAGCCCGAAATCAACCACGCGCACACTCTCAAACTCGTAATCATCGTCAGGAGCGACAACGAGAATGTTCTCGGGTTTCAGATCACGATGGACCACGCCCTGCCGGTGCGCGGCGCCGACTCCCGCACAGATCCCGCGCATCATTCGTATTGCACGCTCGACCGGAAACTGTCCTTCGCTGCTCAACAGATCGCGCAACGGAGTTCCTTTCACAAACTCCATGACGATAAACGCCGGCGCGAGATCATCGTCAGTCTCGCCGAAATCGTGAATCGTGATCACGTTCGGATGATGCAGCATCGCAGCCGCACGCGCCTCACGACGGAATCGCGCCAACGCGGCGTCGTCAGTCACAAACTTCCCCATCAGGATTTTCACAGCCACGTCGTCGCCAATACGCACTCGTCGCGCACGGTAAACGACGCTCATTCCACCTTTGCCGAGTTGCGCTGTCAGCTCGTACTTGCCGTCGATCACGCGTCCGATCAGTGGATCGGGATTCACGAGCCGAACGGTCGGCAGCGATGCCTGATAGTGGTTTTCGTAGTACGGATGCGGACCAGCAGATTCCGGCAAACTCAACGGCAAACCACATTCAGCGCAGAACATCGCCCCTGCACCAAGAAACATCTCGCACTGCGGACAAAACGGATGCTTTGCGCGCAGCTCGTTAAGCATCGCATCGAGCTCGTCTTCGACCTGATCCAGTCGGTCCGCACCGACGGACGAGTGGCGCAGCGCGCCTTCGAGGTCGAACAGAAAGTAGGCGGGCAGTGCGTTTCGTTCTCCGCCGAAGTCATCGCGGATTCGGTGTTCGTTATCGAGTGCGCACGGTTCGATCAGATTGAACCTCTCGACCGCGTCGCGCACAGCACCCTGCTTTTTCTCCGCTTCGGATTGTGGTGAATGAACGGCGATCACGCGCAATCCTTCGCGTTTCCGCTGGTCGCGCCAGTCGGCGATCTGCATCAGGTTAGCTTTGGCCGGTTCAGAGCTCAGAGACCAGAAATGGACCAGGATCGGGTGGCCTTTTGTTTCCCGCTTCAGAGCTTCAATACGGTCGTGATTTGTAGCGTTGGGACGTTCCAGATTTAACCAATCGGTGGCCCCGGAAAACGACGGGAGCTGTAACTCGATCTTCATGGATGGTGAATATTAACACGCACCCGCGTTCCTGGAAGTATTGGCCCGTAATTCCAGAATTTTCGCTACACATAAATGCTTGACACGGTCCTTGTCATCGACTTAAGGTCATTATGTTCTCGCTAGAGAAATTGTCCCAATCCTCATAAGTTCGGCCCAGAAAAAAGCTTCTACGCAGTGCATCCCGCAGTGTCCCCAGAACTGCCTGCACGTGAAATACATTTACCGACGGAGGAAAAGAAATGCGTAATCCACACAAAGCCAGAAAGTCTCCGAAGAAGGGTCGTCCTGGTTTTTCGGGAGTGAAGATTGGGATCCTCTTGGGAGTGATCGCAATCGTTTCAGCTATGGTGTTTTTGACGGGCACCAAGTCCTCGAATGCTTCTCCAAAGAAGTACAAGGCCACCCGCGAAATCGTAGTTGATCAACAAACCGGACAGCGCCGCATGCCCACTCAGGAAGAGATCGACGAAGTTGTCACCAACCTGTCGACGCTCGCGAATCGTCCTGAAAACCTGCCAGCAACTGAAGGCGCCGGTGGCGCCGAGATGGTGGACCTCGGAGGCGGGTTCAACGGAGTAATGCTTGCCCGCCCCGATGCCGACGGAGGTCTGGAAACCAAGTGCGTCTTCACGTTTGAAGAAGGCGCCGAGTTCCTTGGCCTGGTTGAAGACATTTCCGCGGAATAGAAGGAGGTCCCGACAAATGAGAAAAGCATTCACTAAACTCACCCTAACAGTTTTCGCGTTGGCGATCTTCGGCCTTGCTGCGCAGCCCAGCTTCGGAGCAGAAGCGCTGATCATCGTCGTCAATGTTAACGCCCCTAACGTCGGTTTCAACGACCCAACACCGGTAGCGCCCGTCGGTGGCAACACAGGCACTACGTTGGGCGAACAGCGCCTGATCGCTTTCCAACATGCCGCTAACATCTGGGGTGCGCGGCTCGACAGCAACGTGCCGATTCGCATTCGCGCACAGTTCGTCCCGCTCGGCGCGGGCGTGCTCGGTAGCGCTGGTCCAGTCAGCGTCGCACGGAACTTCATCGGTGCGCAGTTGCCAAACACGTGGTATCACATCGCGCTGGCAAACAAGATGGCCCAAATCGATCTTAATCCGGCCAACGACGACATCACCGCCAGCTTCAGCACCAACTTCAACTTCTATCTCGGACTCGACAACAATCACGGCGCGCAGCCGGATCTCGTTACCGTGTTGCTGCACGAGTTTGCCCACGGACTCGGGTTCAGCCAACTGGCGAACCTGACGACCGGCGCGTTGTTCAATAATGGTCCGGACGCTTTCAACACGCACCTGTTTGACAGCACGCTTGGCCTCACCTGGCCACAGATGACGAACGCTCAACGCTCGTTGTCAGCGCACCGGTTCGGCCGCGTGGTGTGGAACGGCAACTTCGTTACCGCCGGCGCTCCCAGCGTTCTGCAATTCGGAATCGTGGAAGTTCGTACAACGGCTCCTGCCGCGATTGCGGGACCTGTTCAGTTTGGCACCGCGGCCTTTGGACCGTCGGTCGCCAGTGTGAGTATCTCGGCTCCGCTCTTAGTCGCACTGGACCAGATTGAAGTAGGCGGAAACCAGATCGACGGCTGTACACCATTTACTAATGCGGCCGAGATGGCCGGTAAGATCGCGTTGATCGAACGCGGTGGCGCCTGCGGCTTCGCACTGAAAGCGAGGAACGCGACGGATGCAGGAGCTGTGGCGGCCGTTATTTACAACAACCCGGCGAACGGAAATGCGGGCCCACCGGGAATGGCCGATGACGGCATCAATGGCGCCTTCGTGACCATCCCAACTGTGAGTCTACGCCGGCTGGACGGAGTGGACCTCTTCAGTGGTCCTGGTGTCTCAATGAGCATGGGTAACAATCCAACCATTCGCGCCGGAGCAGATGAATTAAATCGCGTGCGTGTGTTTGCAACCTTCCCCGTGATCGGTGGCTCGTCGATCTCGCACTTCGACACGGTGGCGCGTCGCAACCTGCTCATGGAACCGGCGATCACCGGCGACCTGACTCACCGCGTGAAAGCGCCGGATGATCTGACGTTCGAACTGCTGCGAGACATCGGTTGGACGTTCCCGGATGCGGATGGCGATGGCGTTCCGAACGACGAAGACTGTAATTCGAATTCGGATACGTCACCGACGATCCGAATCGGTCTGATCGATACGGACGTGCCGAATATGATGTTCCCGAATGGGTGCACGATGTCGGACCTGCTCAAGGAACTCCAGAATGGTGGTGGGAACCATGGCAGTTATGTTTCCGCGGTCGCTCACCTGACGAACCTCTGGGTTTCGGATCGTCTCATCACGGGATCGCAAAAGGGCAAGATCCAGAATGCTGCGGCGCAACTGCAGCTTCCCTGAGTCTTTCGCCACTCACCTGACAAAAAGGGTTGACGGTTTTCACGCCGTCAACCCTTTGCTTTTGTCTCGAACCAACTTGCCGGGTTATTCCTCGGACGTTGTCGGATCGATGATCGTCTTGACCTGGGCCACGTGGTTCGCAGGAAAACCACCCAGCCGCGCGTGTTCCTGCACCAACTCCTCGTTCGGCGCGATGTACACACAATAGATCTTGTTGTCCGTGACGTAACTATGAACCCATTGAATCTGCGGCCCAAGCTCGTTGAGAACATTGCACGACCGCTGGGACATGGTTTTCAGTTCTGCGGGCGACATCTTGCTGGCGCCTGGCACTACTCGTTCAATGACGTACTTAGGCATTGCTTTCCTCCATTAGTGCTGATTATCAAGCCCCCTTTGGTTAAACGCGTATTTTATTGGAGTTCCGGTAACAATTGCTGAAACTCCGCGTCGTCGCGCAGGGATTCGAAGGCGCTGTCGGTCTTCGCCCAGTGACCGACGGTCCGGAAGCCGCATTGATAGGCTCGGCGCAGCAGGATCATCGCGGAACGTTTCTCGCCCAGCAGCGCGTAAGCGCAGGCGCAGTTATAGACCACCAGACCATCGTTCGGTTCCAACTCCAAGGTCCGCCTCAGTGTTGCATTCGCTTCTTCGCGGCTGCCGAATCGTGCGTAAGCTTCGGCCAGGCAGCTCATTACAATGATGTCGTCGAGACTCGCTTCCAGCTTTCGCGAGGTGATCTCGATAACTTTCAACATTGCCTTGTTGGCAGCTTCAATGTTTCCCAGTTTTCGATGGATGCCGGCTAGATTGCGCCAGGAGTCTTCGTCGTGTGGCTTCAACTTCGCGGCGCGGCGGTAATGCTTCAGCGCGCCTTCGAGATCGTTCGACAACTCGGCGATCATTCCGAGGCGCAGGTAGCCGGGGTAAAACTCGGAGTTCTCTTTCAGGATGGTGTCAATCGTTCGCTTCGATTCCGCGAAACGCCGGTGATGGAAATAGACCATTGCGATCCCGAATTGTGCATCCAGACACGTCGGTTCGAGCGCCAACGCTTTCTGGTTGATCTCGATCGCTTTGCTCAGCCAGTTCGAGTTGCCGTCGTACCATTCGTACATCGCTGAGTACGCCTCGCCGAGTCCTGCGTACGAAGAAGCAAAGTTGGGATCGATCGCGACGGCGTTTTCAAACATGCCGATCGCTTTCTCGGTATTTCGCCTGCCTTTCAGGTACAGCATTTCGCGGCCGCGCATGTAGAAGTCGTAGGCGCGCAGGTCGTCGGTTGGTTTTTGCGTCAGCATTTGTCGCTCGGAATCGGTGAGCGAGATCTTCAACGCGTCGACGATCTTTTGTGAGACTTCATTTTGCAAGTCGAAAATGTCTTCGACCTGGCGATCAAACCGTTCCGCCCACAGGTGATAGCCGTCGCGCACGTTGATCAACTGAGCGTTGATGCGAATGCGATTGCCTGCGGTGCGGACGCTTCCTTCCAGGATGTAGTTCACGCGCAAGGCTTCGCCGACCTGGCGCGTGTTCACCTCTTTGTTTCGGAACGGAAACACGTCGTTGCGCGAGACGACTTTCAGCTCTTTGATCTTGGAGAGATCGGTGATGATGTCTTCGGTGATGCCGGCGCAGAAGTAGTCGCTGTCGTCGCCGGCGTTCATACTTTCGAAGTAGAGCACCGCGATCGACTTCTCAGGCACGGCGGAGACTTCGGCCGAGATCGACGAGTGGGACGGTGAAGTTGAGATTCTTAGCGACTGCGTCTCGATATTGCGTTTCAGATCCTTCAGGTCGATCAGCAGGTCTTTGATTGTTTGATATCGCTCTTCACGGTCCTTGCGCAGCGTACGTTGAACGATGCGATCGTAATCGCGTGGTCCATCCGGTAAATGCGGCAGCAGTGAATCAGGTTCACGGCTGAGAATGCCCGACATTACGTCGACGGTGGTCGCAGCGTGAAACGGCTGGTGCCCCGTGATCATTTCGAACAGCACGCAGCCAAGACTCCAGATGTCCGTACGGGCGTCGACCTCGAACCCGCGAGCCTGTTCCGGAGACATGTACTGCGCCGTTCCCATTACGACGCCGACTTCGGTCTTCAAGAAGTGTTGCGTCGGAGCCATCGAATCAGTCTCGCTGGCCGTCTGACGCTCGGGAGTCAGTTTGGCCAGACCGAAATCGAGGACCTTAACGATGCCGTCGTGACGCAGCATGATGTTGTCGGGCTTGATGTCGCGATGGATGATCCCGACGTCGTGCGTCGCGCAAAGCGCGCTGGCGATCTGGACGCCGATATCAACGGCGTCGCGCGGCTCGAGCGGGCTCATGCGGATACGGTCCCGCAGCGTGTAACCGTCGACGAATTCGGTGGCAATGAAGTGTTCGGAATCGATCTCGTCGATCTCGTAGATCGTAAGAATGTTTGGGTGGTTAAGCGCGGACGCCGCTTTCGCTTCCTGCACGAACCGGCGGATGCGATCGTTAGACTTCGCGTCGACGATGTCGGAAGGCAGTATTTTTAGTGCGACTTTGCGATCGAGTTTGGGGTCGTTGGCGAGATAAACCTCACCCATGCCACCCGCGCCGAGTTGGGAGCAAATCTCATAGCGGCCAATTGTTTTACGCGCGGGAAACGACAAAGCACCATTCCGGGAAGCTACATCGAGGTCCTGCGAAAGGTGGCATTGTAGATTAGAACGACGCAGCCGCGCTAGGCGACGGCTGATGGCCATTTTTCTCCACGGATTTAATCGATTATCCAAACTCTGGTATATCCGGTACTTTCCGTGATTAGAAAGCCTTCACGCGGTTTAGTAATCATTGACTTTCGCGCCGCGCGTTAGTAAAAATTCCGCGCACTTTCGTCAGCGCTAGTCAGCCCGATCCAACCAGGAGAATGTCATGAGATCCCTACTTACCGCTTCCCTGCTTATCGTCGTTTTTGCCGGAGCAGCTTTTGCTCAAACAACAGTCGAGTGGAGTCCTGAGCTGCAGGTGAAACTCAAGACCACCGGAGCGCCACGCGTTTCTCCTGACGGCAAGCGAGTGGTTTACACCGTGACCAACGCCGTGATGGCGCCCGACAAGAGCGAGTATGTCACGCAGATCTGGATGGCCACGATCGACGGCAAGACAAAGCCCAACGGTGCCCAATCAGATCTTCCGCGCAGCGTGCAACTCACGTTCGGCGATAAGTCGTCCGCGAACCCGAAGTGGTCTCCCGACGGTAACTGGATCGCGTTCACGTCTAACCGCAAAGACAATAAGAACAACATCTATCTCCTGAACCTGAACGGCGGCGAGGCCGAGCCACTCACTGACGTGAAGACCGGCGTCACAAACTTCGCCTGGTCACCAGATGGACGCTCTATCGCTTTCCGCATGGCCGACGCAAAAAGTGAGGAAGAAGAAAAGAACGACAAAGCCAAAAACGACTTCCGCTGGGTTGACGAAAACTTCAAGATGTCGCGACTCTACGTGATCTCGCTGCAGAAGGACGCGAACGGCAAACGCGATCCACGCAAACTCACCTCAGAGAATTACAACGTCGACGACTTTGACTGGGCCCCGGACGGATTGCGCATCGTCTTCGGCCATACGAAGTCGCCGGTCGCCAACGAGTGGACCACGTCCGACGTCTCGATCGTCGAAGTCGCAAACGGCAAGGTCACTTCATTGACGAAAACACCCGCAGCCGAGAGCTCACCAGTGTTTTCGCCGGACGGAAAATCAATCGCCGTGCTCGTGAGCGACAATCCGCCGCGCTGGGCGCAAAGCGGCGTCATTCAGATCTTTCCCGCCGGTGGTGGCGCGCCGAAGAGCGTCGCTGCTTCATACGATGGTCAGCCTGGCATCGCAGGCTGGTCGGCCGACAGCAAACGTATCTACTTCGGTGAACCAAAAGGAACGGGCACGCAACTCTACGTGGTCGACGTTGCCGGCAATCGCATTGAAGAGATCAAAGCGACGCAGGCCGTGTACGGCGCGATGAGTTTGAATCTCTCGGGAACGATGGTCGGCTTTACCCGTCAAACATCGGACAGTCCCGGCGACGTTTTTGTCGCTTCGACTGCCGACTTCGCGCCGATCCAAATCACGCGCGTCAACGGCGACGTGAAACTGCCGGCGCTGGGCCGCACCGAAGTTGTGCGTTGGAAATCGAAAGATGGAAAAGAGATTGAAGGACTGTTGACATATCCCGTTGGCTATCAGGCCGGTCAGCGCGTGCCGCTGATCCTGAACGTTCACGGTGGACCAGCAGGCGTGTTTCAACAAACGTTCATCGGCGGTCGTGGTGTTTATCCACTCGCGACGTTCGCAGCCCGCGGCTACGCGATCCTGCGTCCAAACCCGCGCGGCTCGAGCGGTTACGGAACCGATTTTCGTCGCGCGAATGTGAAGGATTGGGGCATGGGCGACTATCAGGACTTGATGACGGGCGTGGACCACGTCATCGCGATGGGCGTCGCCGATCCGAATCGACTGGGCGTGATGGGGTGGAGTTACGGAGGCTTCATGACCTCCTGGATCGTCACGCAAACGAAGCGCTTCAAAGCAGCCTCGGCGGGCGCGCCGGTAACGAACCTGATGAGCTTCAACGGCACCGCTGATATTCCATAATTTGTTCCGGACTACTTTGGCGTCCAGTCGTGGGACGCGATCGACGTCTATCAAAAACACTCGCCGATGTTCAATGTGAAGGGCGTGAGCACGCCGACGATGATCCAGCACGGTGAGGCTGACGTTCGCGTTCCGATCTCGCAGGGCTATGAGTTTTACAACGCGCTGAAGACGCAGGGCGTGCCGACGAGAATGCTGGTGCTGCCACGGCAGCCGCATGGTCCAAACGAACCGAAGATGCAACTGGCGGCGATGAAGTCGAACCTTGAATGGTTCGACAAGTACATCGGTTCGAAGGCTGAAACTTCGAAGAACTGATTTACTGTGGAGGGACGGGCTTCGCGTCTTTCAGTCTGATGCGAAGCCCGACGCTCACATGCTTTTGTGGCTTCAGCGTGAAGGCCACAGACGTCTCCGTCGACTGTTCTCTGATCGCGCCGTTAGAGAACCATACAAAATTAACGTCGATGATCTGGCCCGAGTCTAGTTCCGGTTCGAGGCGATAAATCCCGGGCGGCAGGTCGTAGATCTCGAACACTCCCTTTTCGCCGGTAAGCGTCTCGTAGGTTTCGGATTCACCGACGATCCGCATCTTCCTTCCCGCAACTTTGACGTCTTTTGTATCCGGCAGGTATCGGCCGGACACGCGCGTCTTGCCGCGTACCTGGTCCATCTTGTCGAGGTAAAGCAGATCCTCGATCGCGTCTTTCGCCCGATGGTGTGATCGTCCACAGGCGGAGGCCCTCCAGTCTGAACCGGCCGCAGGCACATTCAGGTACACCAGAGATTGCTGGCCGATCTGCGACTCGGCAAGGGCCCACATGCAGTCCACGCCATTGCCTTGCCCGAACACCAGCGTATCTCCGGCACGTACGGCTCCCTTGTAAACCTTTTCGACGACGAACCGGGAGGCTCGCACGCCAAACCAGTGTTCCTCCTTGTCCTTGGCCGAAGCTTTTTCGACGGACACGAGGCGAGCAATTATCACCACCTGAGACCGCTCGTACTCGTCCAGCACGGAGACTAAAGGACCGCACGTACAGCCCAAGCCCGTCGACGCCTGCAACAAAACAAACGCGCCGGCGAAAGTAATCTTTAGAAACACGTAACGCATGAGATACACCTTGAGGTTACGAACGTCTTAAACTCGAACCGTGGCTGGCAAGGTTCGTATCGGCACATCGGGTTGGCATTACAAGCACTGGTTGGACGGCGTCTTTTATCCGGCGGGCACGCGTACGTCGGAGATGTTTCAGTTCTACGCGCGCCACTTCGACACCGTCGAGATCAACAACAGTTTCTATCGCCTTCCCACTGCCGCCACTTTCGATAACTGGCGCGAATCTTCGCCGCCGAATTTCTGTTACGCCGTCAAAGGCAGCCGCTTCATCACGCACATGAAGAAGCTGAAGGACCCGCAGAGTTCGTCGGCGAAGTTCTTTCTCGCCGCCGATCGACTGGAGAGAAAACTCGGTCCGATTCTTTTTCAATTGCCGCCACGATGGAAAGTAAACATCGAGCGGCTCGAAGAGTTTCTGCGCACTTTACCGGACGAACATCGTTACGTGATCGAGGTCCGCGACGAGTCGTGGCTGATACCCGACGTGTACGATGTCTTGCGTAAAAACAACGTCGCGTTTTGCATTCACGACTTCGCGGACATGAAAGTACCGCGCGAGATCACCGCCGACTTCACCTACATCCGCTTTCATGGTCCAACCAGCGCGAAGTACTGGGGCTCTTACCCCGATCGCGAACTGCACGCCTGGGCCGACCAGATCAAACAGTGGCGCCGCAAACTATCTTCAGTCTACGCCTATTTCAACAACGATCCCGAAGGCGCGGCAGTTAGAAACGCCCTGACACTCAAAGAACTACTCAACACTTAATACTGAATCAAACTTCCTTCGCGTTTCGCGCGGCGGACGGCGCGCGAGAAGATCCAGATTGACAGCGGAAGTAAAACTGCGAGGAAGCCAAGGAGTGTGATGATTGGGCCGCTCGCCTGGCTTAGGCCGTTGTTTTCGATCAGCACGCCGCGAATCGCCGTCAGACCGTACGTGGCCGGCAGTAGTTTAGAGATGCTCTGCATCGTTTGTGGCAACAACTGTGGGGGAAAAAAGACGCCGGAGAACACCGCCGTGCCTGTTCCCAACAACACTGCAACGGGATCGGCTTTTTTGAAGACCATCGCAAAGCTAGCCGACAAAATTCCCAACGATGCAAACACCAGCGTCGTCAGGATCAGGATCAAAAACGCCAACAGATAACTGCCCTGGTACGTCACACCGAAGAAGACTGCGCCAAAGATCAAATAAAGCGACGAATAAAACGTTGCCGCGATGAAGTCGAGCGCCGAACTCGCGATGATCAGTCCGGGTATGCCAATCGGCGTCATCAACACGCTTTCGAGAGTGCCCTGCAACTGCTCCGAGCGAATCGCGTTTGCCAGACTCGAAAAGTTCGTCATGAAGTAGCTCAGCACTGCGAGTCCGGTGATCCAGGCGGCCATGGGATCCTTCCAGTTCCCGAACATCTGCGACTGCCCCATGAATATTCGCGACACGTAGTAGAAGATCGTGACGACGATCAGAATCGTCAGCACGCGCACAAAAAACGCGACGCGATAACTGATCGCCAACTGGAAGTCGCGAATCACGAAGGCCTGGATCTGTCCTAACAATGCCAGGGCTCGTTTCATAGCTTGCCGTCGCTCTTCACCTTCTCCTCACGCTCATACGACTCCAGCACTTCGAGCAGCGAGGCCCTCTGCGTCTCACATGCGACGACGCGCGTACCGTTCCCGAGAATCGCGCGCAAACCGCGGTCGAGTCGATCGTCGCCAACTTCCCGCGAGAACGTTACCACCGTGCGTGCTCCATCCTGCGAGATCTCGACGTCAGCCAGC
>JAICGQ010000071.1 GCA_025923035.1 Pyrinomonadaceae bacterium
GCAGGACGAGCGAAGTGGACGTGTGGGCAGCGCGATGCAGTGGATTGTGATTCCGGACTTGAGCAAGGGCCAACTCACGTTGAGCAGTCTGATGATCGGCGGGCAGGTGCTGGATAACGCAAGCAAAGAGGCTAATCCGCAAGTTCAACTCAGCGTCGATCACCGTTTTCTGCGTTCAGATCAATTGGGTTACTGGATCTTTGTCTACAACGCGAAACGCAACGCTGCCGGTGCAATCAATCTCGTCGCCGAAACGCAGGTACTGCGCGCCGGGAAGGTGGTTCTCAACAATCGCAGCAAGTTGAATAACGATTCCGCGGATCGCGAGCGCATTCCTTACGGCGCCGCCCTGGCGCTTCAATCGCTGTCGCCTGGAAGTTATGAGTTGAGAGTGAAGATCGTCGACGCGGGTTGGCAATGCCGACGCAACTCAAAGTATAGATTTTGTTGTTCAATAAATAACGTGTTACGCCGCTACGCTGACGTTCTCAACGACACCCAGCAGGTAATGTTCGATCGCCACCTCCAACGCGCCACCCAATTCTGACCCTGATGTTTCGCCAGCGACGAGGGACCACCGCGACAGGCGTCCGCAAAGAGATCTGGCAATCGCGGCGTGGGCCGGCGCCTCGATGAACTTCCATCCATGGACCAGATCGCCACTCAACACGACGTTTGGCACACCCAGACCACAGATGACGTTCGCGATACCGATGCCGAGATGCGTCCCGACGCGATCGAGTGTCGTTTGCGCCCGCCGCTCACCGGCGTGTGCACGCGTGACGACGTCAGTGAATCGCAACGTCGAGGTCCTGTACGTGCCGCCCTTGTAGAGTTCGACGGCACTTGCCGCTGACGCGTATCGTTCCCAGCAGCCAAGGTTGCCGCACGGACACGACTTGCCGCCGGCGACGATCGTCATGTGTCCAAACTCACCGGCGATATCGGTAGTGCCGCGAAAGACCTCGCCGCCCACGACGAGACCAACACCGATCCCCGTTCCGGCACGGACCAAAACAAAATCACCTGCGGTTCCCGCCGCAGTGTTTCTACGGCGTCGTTGCGACTCGTAGATTGCAGCCGCAGTGGCATTGTTCTCCACCACAACCGGCACTGGCAGATCGAGCATTCGCGCTACCGGAACATCTCTCCATCCTTGATGAGGCGCGTAGAGCAGCCGTCCCTCGGCGACGTCCGTTGGACCAGCGACACTGATGCCGACAACCACCAATTCGCGGTCAGGTAGACGGCGTTGATGACGGTGAATCGCCGATTTGATCTGAGCCAACGTGGTTTCGGGATCCGCAGGCGTTTCAGTGTTCTCTTCGAACAAAATTTTGCCGTCGACAGTCGCACCACCGATCTGCGTCTGCTTGACGCCGATGTTTACGCCGATGAGGAAATGGTTCTCGGATCTGAGCGACAAGCCGATTGGCGGACGTCCGACACCATGCCCCGAAGAATCGGGAACGCCCTCTCGCAACACGCCGGAGGCGATCAAGGGTCTGACGAGAACGGTGATCTTGCCTCGATGAACACCGAGTCTGCGAGCGACTGCAATCCTCGGAATGGGCTGAGCGGCCCGAACAATTCGTAGTAACTCCCGTGTGGTTTCAGTTGGAACAATGTTACTTACCCTGGACACCCTTAGTTCTCCTTGATAAATGCGTTAGCAAACGAACGGCCAAATGCGTTTCTCAAAACAAATGCTAAAGCGTCCGTATTAGCGCGATGTTACGCCGACAAATTTGTCGGAAACGCGCAAGTGACAGACAAGAATGTCGGTTGCGATCAGGCGCGGAAGCGATCGCACTTGATCGCGTATTTCTTGACCTTGTAACCGATGATTCGTTCAGTACTGTCCAGCAGTTTTGCTGCCTTCGCCCTGTTTCCGCGTGAGGTCTTGAGGGCGTCCTGAATCAGATCGCGCTCATATGCTTCCATGGCTGACGCCAGTGAAAGGCGGGTCAGCGTGTCGGAGCCTTCGGCAGTTTGCAGCGATGGTGGCAGGTGATGACCACGAATAACGTTTGATTCGCACACCAGGACCGCACGCTCAATCACGTTTTCGAGCTCGCGTACGTTGCCCGGCCAGTGATAACTCGTCAGCATGTCGATCGCGGGTGTGGAGATGCGCTTGATGTTCTTGCCGTGCTCGCGCTCAAACTTCTCGACGAAGTGTTCCGCGAGCAACAGGATGTCGGGTTTGCGCTCGCGCAATGGCGGCATGAATATCGTGAAGACGTTTAGCCTGTAATAAAGATCCTCCCTGAACTGCGAACGTCTGATTGCTTCTTCCAGATCCTTGTTGGTGGCCACGATGAGCCTGACGTTTACCTTGATCGTGTCCATCCCACCGAGCCGTTCAAACTCGCGTTCCTGAAGCACGCGGAGCAGTTTGACTTGCGTGCTGACGTCCAGATCGCCGATCTCGTCGAGAAACAAGGTGCCGCCGTCCGCCAGCTCAAAGCGGCCTTTCTTTCTTGATTGCGCGCCGGTGAAAGCGCCCTTCTCGTAACCAAACAGCTCTGACTCGATCAACGTATTCGGCAGCGCCGCGCAACTTATTTTGACGAACGGTTTGCTGGCGCGGAGCGAGTTGTAATGGATTGCGTGAGCCACCATTTCTTTTCCCGTACCCGACTCACCGCGCAGCAATGCAGTGGTGTTGGTGCGGGCAACTTGTGTTACCTGGTCGTAGACCATCCGCATCGGATTTGAGTTCCCGACGATGTGACTGAAATCGTAGCGCTGGCGTAGTTCCTGCTTCAGGTAAGTGTTTTCGTCCACCAGTAGTTTCTTGTCAGCTTCAAACGCTTGTCTCACTTTGATCGCCTGCGCCATCATCGCCGCAATTACGCTGAGAAACTTGGTGGTCCGATCGTAATCACGCTCTTCCTTGTAGACCCGATCAGCGCCGACGACACCGACCGGCTTCCCACCGATAACAATTGGCACGCAGATGAAGCTTATTTCCTTACGCGTGGTGTTTTCGGCGTGATCTCGTAGTCGATTCAGCAGCAGCGGTTCACGGCTGGTTTGCGGAACGACCACCGGCTTACCGCTTTGCACGACGCGCCCGATAACGCCTTCGCCAACGCGATACGTAACGCGGTGGGCGGAGTCTTGATTGAGACCGTAAGTTGCTTCGATACGAATCTTCTCGCTCTCGTCATCCAACAGCATCACAAAACTGCGCAGCAGGCCGTGATGTCGTCCGAGTGTTTCGAGTGTGGCGGCGAAGGCAGTGCGGAGACTGCCCGTGTCAGAAAGGATGCGGCCGATCTCGACGAGAGTGGCGAGCTTTCGCACTTCGCGACGCTCGCGCGTGAGTAGATCCTGACTCTTTGAATGATGGCCGTTGCCGTTTGTTTTTGCGGCGCGTTCGGTAGAAGCCATGATGATGTGGGCGCATGTTGAAGCTCAGAATTTCGCAAGTCAAAGTGAAAAGTTTTATAGCGTCATAAACACGTCGAACTAAACCTGCCGCTGCAACGACTTACATTCTTGTCGGCCGCTGCGTAGAAACTTACAAAGTTGTAGCTTTCGATTCTTCTTCCCCCTGTTTTCCGGCCACAAACGCCTGGCATAAATCTTGTACTGCCGCCTAAGCAAGCAACGCCACGAATCTTCGAGGAGTGAAACGAATGCTCAAAGTGTGGGTGAAGGGAACTAACCGGGCGGCGACGCTCGCGCTGGCTTGCACGATTTTTCTGGCGACACCTTTGGTTGCCTTTGCTGGGCCACGCGAAGATCGCCAGCAACTTTGTTTGGATCCTGGATATGGCGGAGGTTGGTGTGCTGGCGTATCCCGAATTTCTGCCTGCGCCGGCGGTTTCTGTAGTCGAAGCCGAAGCCGTGCCGGTTGTTGAGGCCTCGCCGTCGCCCATTCTCGGTGAAGGACTGGCAGTCGCAAAAGCCAACGCCGGATAGACAGACGTTGAGAAGCGCACCTCAGAAACAAGGTCTCTACGATCCACGTTACGAGCATGATGCTTGTGGCGTGGGTTTTGTAGCTGACGTCAAAGGTCGTCGCGGGCATGGCATCGTAAGAAACGCGCTGGAGGTACTGCGCAATCTCGAACATCGCGGCGCGTCAGGTTGTGAAGCGAATAGTGGCGACGGCGCCGGGATTCTGATTCAAAAGCCGCATAAGTTTTTGCGAGAACAATGTGTGCGGTTCGAGTTGCCCGCTTTCACTCAGTACGCTGCGGGAATGATCTTTCTGCCGTCGTTTGAAGCGTCGCGAAAAGCGTGTGAAGCAATACTGGAAAGAATTATCGCTGAAGAGGGCCAGCAGTTAATCGGCTGGCGCGACGTTCCCACGGACGATTCGTTGCCTGGTCCAACTGCACGCGAGTCCCAGCCCGCTGTTCGCCAGATTTTCATTCGTCGCAATCGTGGCTTGGAAGACGACGCTGCGTTTGAACGCAAACTCTACGTGATTCGTCGTCGGGCAACCCGCGAGGTGAGGCAGTCCGCCATCTCCGGGTGCGCGGCTTTTTACATTTGCAGCCTCTCGTACAAGACAATCGTTTACAAAGGCATGTTGACTGCGAGCCAACTGCCGCGGTTCTATCCCGACCTGCTTGACGAGTCGCTGACGTCTGCACTCGCGATCGTTCATTCTCGCTTCAGCACTAATACGTTTCCGAGTTGGGCACGCGCTCATCCGTATCGGTATCTCGCACACAACGGGGAAATCAACACGCTGCGCGGCAACGTCAACTGGATGCACGCGCGCGAGAGTAAGTTCTCTTCCAGTTTGTTCGGGGACGATCTTCAGAAGGTCTTACCCGTAATCGATCCGGAAGCGAGCGACTCCGGAATGTTCGACAACGCGCTCGAGATGTTTCTGCTGGCCGGGCGTTCGTTGCCGCACGCGCTGATGATGATGGTCCCGGAGCCATGGACCAGCGATCCGTTCATGAGCGCTGAAAAGCGGGCCTTCTATGAATATCACTCGCTCGTGTGTGAGCCGTGGGATGGACCGGCGTCGATCGTCTTCACCGATGGTTTTGCAATTGGCGCGTTGGTCGATCGCAACGGTCTTCGTCCAGCGCGTTACTACGTTACGAATGACGATCTCGTAGTGATGGCCTCGGAAGTTGGCGTGCTTGATATTCCCGCCGATCGGATTAAGGCGAAGGGAAGTCTTCAACCCGGGAATATGTTCCTGATCGACACTAAACAGGGTCGAATCATTGGCGACGACGAGCTTAAACAAACACTCGCGGTGGAGCATCCTTACCAGGAATGGCTCGATGCGAACATGATCGCGCTGGACCACCTGCCCGACCCGCCGTACGTTCACGAGCCCAATCCCGACACGATCCTGCAGCGTCAACGCGCTTTCGGCTACACCTATGAGGATCTGAAACTGCTGATCGAACCCATGGCCACGACGGGCAGTGAACCAGTTGGATCGATGGGTACTGATACGCCGCTGGCAGTTCTCTCCGAACGACCGCAGTTGCTCTACAACTACTTCAAACAGCTCTTCGCGCAGGTAACGAATCCGCCGGTTGACGGTATTCGCGAAGAGTTGGTGATGTCCGCTGATACGTGCGTTGGTCCGGAGGCAAACATGCTCGAGCCGTCGCCCGAGTGCGCCCGCCAGATCAGGTTGCCGTCACCGATTCTGACGAACAGTGATTTAGAGAAATTACGATTGCTCGAGTCGGTAACGATCCCGATGCTTTATCGCGTCGCTGCCGGAGGCGAGGGACTGGCGAACGCTATCGACGATCTTTGCAAGCAGTCGAGCGCCGCGATCGCCGCCGGGTACGATCTCATCATCCTCTCCGATCGCAACCTCGACGCCGACGTGGCGCCGATACCCGCACTGCTTGCCGTTGCGGCGGTCCATCATCACTTGATTCGCGAAGGTACACGCACGCAGGTCGGGTTGATCGTGGAAAGCGGAGAGCCTCGTGAGGTGCACCATTTCGCCTTGCTGCTCGGATATGGCGCTGCGGCGATCAATCCGTATCTCGTGTTCGAGACCCTTGGCGATGGGCCTGCGGCGCTGCGCAATTATGTCAGCGCGATTAATAAGGGAATCATCAAGGTCATCTCGAAGATGGGCATCTCAACCACGCAGGGATACTGCGGCGCCCAGATCTTCGAAGCCACGGGACTGCATCAGGATCTGATCGATAAATACTTCACGTGGACACCTTCGCGTGTTGGTGGTGTGAACCTCGACGTCATTGCGGAAGAAGTCCGGCGCCGGCACGGCGCGGTTTTTTACGATCGGTCGCAACAACAAACGCTCGATAGCGGCGGTCAATATCAATACCGCAAAGACGGCGAACTCCATCTCTTCAGCCCGGTGGTCGTGCATAAACTGCAAACCGCCTGTCGTACTGGCAACTACAAGCTCTTCAAAGAGTACAGCGAACTGGTGAACAGCCATTCACGCAATCTATGCACGCTGCGTGGATTGATGGAGTTGAAGTCTCCTGGCCCGGCGGTTCCGATCGAGGAGGTCGAGCCGGTTGAATCTATCGTCAAACGGTTCAAGACGGGTGCGATGTCGTATGGCTCGATCAGCAAGGAGGCCCACGAGTCGATTGCCATCGCCATGAATCGCATCGGGGGCAAGAGCAACACGGGCGAGGGCGGTGAAGATCCGGACCGCTATGGTGATTCACGCAACAGTGCCATCAAGCAGGTCGCGTCCGGACGGTTCGGAGTTACCAGTCACTATCTCGTCAACGCGCGAGAGTTGCAGATCAAAATCGCGCAGGGCGCGAAGC
Organism: Pyrinomonadaceae bacterium; assembly: GCA_025923035.1. GTDB lineage: Bacteria > Acidobacteriota > Blastocatellia > Pyrinomonadales > Pyrinomonadaceae > PSRF01. The sequence continues at coordinate 6,762 of JAICGQ010000071.1, forward strand.
CGGGTGAGGGTGGACAGTTGCCGGGTGAAAAAGTTTATCCCTGGATCGCGAGCGTCAGGCACTCGACGCCCGGCGTTGGTCTAATCTCGCCGCCGCCGCACCACGACATCTATTCGATCGAGGATCTGGCCCAACTCATTTTCGATCTCAAGAACGCAAATCCCGAAGCGAGGATTAGCGTGAAGCTCGTGGCCGAAGCGGGTGTCGGCACGATCGCCGCCGGGGTGGCGAAAGCGCGCGCTGATGTGGTCCTGATTAGTGGCTACGACGGCGGCACTGGCGCAGCACCGCTCACGAGCATCAAGCACGCGGGCGCGCCGTGGGAACTCGGTCTTGCCGAAACTCACCAGACGCTGTTGCTGAACGGTCTGCGTAGTCGCATCACGATCGAAACGGACGGACAGTTGAAGACGGGCCGCGATGTTGTGATTGCCTCATTGCTTGGCGCGGAAGAGTTTGGTTTTGCCACGGCGCCGCTGGTGACGCTCGGATGCATCATGATGCGCGCTTGTCATCTAAATACGTGTCCGGTCGGTGTGGCCACACAAGATCCGAAACTGCGCGCGAGTTTCACCGGCGATCCTTCTCATCTGGTCAACTTCATGACCTTCGTCGCGCAGGAAGTACGCGAGCTGATGGCCCAGCTCGGATTTCGCAATGTGAACGAGATGGTAGGCCAGTCGCGGTGCTTGCAAGCGAGACAGATCGATCACTGGAAAGCGCGCGATCTCGATTTATCTCAACTACTCTTTCAGCCTGATATTCCCGACAACGTTGGTCTTTATTGCCAGAAGATTCAGCCTCACGATCTTGAAAACACGCTCGACGCTAGAACGCTGCTCGACCTCTGCCGGCCGGCGTTGCAGAAAGGTGAGCCCGTTTCGGCTACGCTTCCGATACGCAACGTCGATCGCGCTGTGGGCACGCGATTGGGAAGTGAAGTCACGCGACAATATGGACCAGCCGGATTGCCGCACGACACGATTCAACTGCGTTTCGAGGGTTCGGCAGGCCAGAGCTTCGGTGCGTTTATACCGAAGGGCATCACGCTGCGGCTCGAAGGCGATTCGAACGACTATCTCGGCAAAGGACTGTCCGGCGGCAAGATCATCGTTGTTCCACCACGACGCGCGACGTTTGTTCCGGAAGAGAACGTCATCGTTGGCAACGTTGCGTTATATGGCGCGACGAGTGGCGAGGCGTACATCAACGGGATAGCAGGCGCGAGGTTTTGCGTTCGGAACAGCGGCGCAAATGTGGTTGTCGAGGCGGTTGGGAATCATGGTTGTGAATACATGACCGGCGGCCGTGTGATCGTGTTGGGCCAGGTAGGCCGAAACTTCGCGGCGGGTATGTCGGGTGGTATCGCGTATCTCGTCGACGGCAGTGAACAGTTCTGCAACCTGGGGATGGTCTCGTTAACGAAGCTCGAAGATCACCGAGAGATCGAGTTTGTAAAAGACATGATCTTCCGTCACGCCGAATACACCGGCAGCCGCCGTGCTACCGAGATCATTCTCGCCTGGGACCATTTCGTTCCGCAGATCGCACGCGTGCTGCCAAATGACTACGCTCGTGTTTTGGAAGCACCGGAGACAGTCAAACATGGTCAGTAGCACGCTCCCAATACTGCGCGCGCCGGTCGAACGCGTTAACGACTGGAACGAGTTTCACGGGCACGCTGCTGAATCGTGTCTGCGCGAGCAGGGCGGGCGTTGTATGAACTGCGGCATACCGTTCTGCCACACCGGCGAACTACTTAACGGCGCAGCTTCCGGATGTCCGCTCAACAATCTGATTCCCGACTGGAACGAACTCGTCTTCCGTGGAAACTGGAAAGGGGCGCTGGATCTCCTGCAGAAGACCAACAATTTTCCCGAGTTCACCGGCAGAGTTTGCCCGGCGCCGTGTGAAGGTTCGTGCGTGCTCGGCTTAACCGGCGAGCCGGTGAAGATCAAAACCATCGAGTGCGCCATTGTCGATCGCGGTTTTGCAGAAGGTTGGATTGTTCCCTCGCCGCCGAAGTATCGAACTGGCCGGAACGTAGCAGTGATTGGTTCTGGTCCAGCGGGGCTCGCGTGTGCTGCGGAGCTGAATAAGCGCGGTCACTCCGTAACCGTGTTTGAGAAGTCGGATCGCATCGGCGGTCTGCTCATGTATGGCATCCCGAACATGAAGCTCGACAAGTCGATCGTGCAACGTCGCGTGGATCTTCTCGCTGCCGAAGGTATTACCTTTGTCAGGAACACTGACGTTGGTCACGACTATCCGGTCGATCAACTCATGCATGAGTTTGACGCCGTTGTTCTTTGTGGCGGCGCCTCCCGTCCGCGCGATTTCGCCGTCGAGAATCGAAACCTGTCGGGCGTTCATTTCGCGATGGACTTCCTGCGTGGCAATACTATCCAGTTACTTGACGGTACTGACGCCAACATCTCAGCGAAGGACAAAGACGTGATCGTAATCGGCGGTGGCGACACCGGAACCGACTGTGTAGCCACTGCGCTGAGACAAGGCTGTCGCAGCCTGGTCCAGTTTGAAATCCTGCCGCAGCCGCCACTTACTCGCGCGTCTGACAATCCCTGGCCGCAGTGGCCGCGCATTCATCGCGTAGATTACGGGCATGAAGAAGTGGTCGCCGTCAGGGGCAAAGATCCGCGAGTCTACTCCGTGAAGACGACGCGTTTCATCGGTGTTCATCGTCTCGATGGTGTCGAGACGATCGACGTCACGTCTTCATTCACCGACGTACCCGGTACGCAGCGTATCTGGCCGGCCCAACTGGTCCTGCTCGCAATGGGTTTCGTTGGCGCGGAAGAAAAAGGTTTGATTTCTCAACTCGGTCTCACCCTCAACCACCGCGGCGTCGTGCCTGTTGATGAAAACAAGATGACCGCGGTCCCGGGAGTCTTCGCCGCCGGCGACATCGAACGCGGCCAGTCGCTCGTCGTCTGGGCGATCGCTGACGGACGCAAAGCCGCTGCGGGCGTCGCTGCGTATCTGGCAAGTGCATGCAAATCTCACAAAGCTTCTCTCGCCGTCAGTCTCAGTCTTTAAGTTAAGTCATTAAGTTCACAAGACAGCGATAGCCTATTCATCGAAAACGGCGACCGAATAATCAGCTGGAACTTTTGGGAACCGAGGTACTCTAACGCCGTGAGAGGATCACTAGATGAAAGAAACCCCACTGCGCGCGGCTCGACGGACAAACTACCTCCGATTTAGTAACCATTCGCCTGGACCAGTCGCGCTATTGCTGCTGGTCGTACTGGCTCTTACCAGTCCTGCTACACCTCGCAGGCACTTGCAGTCAGATCAAGTCTTGTTTCCGGTGACGTCCGGCGGCTCTTCATCCGAAAACCGGGTTGGATTCATCGATCGCACGGGAAAGCTCCTGGTCGATTTCAAGTTCTATTCTGCATATGAATTCAGTGAGGGACTTGCCCGCGTGCGTGTGAGAAGTGACGGGAAAGAAGGATACATCGACTCGGCAGGAGCGATTGCGATCGAGCCCCAATTCGATCAGGCATTTCCGTTCTCGGAAGGACTTGCGCCCGTAAAGGTTTCCGGGAAATTCGGGTATATCGACCGGATGGGCCTTCCTGCGATTCCACCTCGGTACGAACGCGCGTTCGGCTTCCACGAAGGACGGGCAGCAGTTCAACTGAACGGAAGGTGGGGGTACATCGATAAGAATGGTCGAGTAATGGTTGAGCCTCGCTACGATCAAGCTAATAACTATTCAGAAAGCCTGGCCGCAGTAGTTGAAAACGGCAAGCTTGGATACCTGGATAAGCAAGGGAATTGGGCGATCAAGCCGGAACTCGAAGCATTCGCCAACAAGACAGAAGCGTTAGTGCTACCCAACTTTTCGGAAGGTCTTGCGGTCTTCAAGAAAGACACGGTTTACGGCTTCATCAACTCCAAGGGCCAAACTATCATCGCGCCGCAATTTACACGCGCCGGACGATTCTCACACGGACTCGCTCCCATTGGGGTGCGCGACAAGTTTGGTTATATCAACCGGGCCGGGGAAATCGAGATTGACCTGAAGTTCGATGCTGCGCGCGAGTTCTCCGAGGCCCGCGCGGCAGTGCTGAGTGGAAACAAGTGGGGCTACATCAACGTCAATGGCGATTTCGAGGTGAGTCCGCAGTTCCAAACGGCCGAATCCTTCCGCAGCGGCCTGGCCCTGGTTAGCACCTCTGAACAGTCAGGTTATGTCGATCGAGAGGGTACGCATGTTTGGAAAAGGCTGCTCAACTGAACCCGGGCATTCTACATAAGCCAGTCTGGTCTTACCTGTCATCAGTTCATGTCCTCATTGGTCATAAATAAATCTTGACAACCGATTGGCCGAACGATGAGAATGGCCCGCGATTTCCCCGAAATATCTTGGGTTTTTGTGCGTTAGTATTCTTTCAAATCATAAAAGCGTAAAAGCTTCACGATTTGTAGCGAGGTCGATTGGTTAGACCGAAGGCTAGAATTCGCAGGGGTACGCCCAAATGAACACGACAGCGAAGGACACTCTCTCTGCGGGCAGGTTGGAGTTCGCTTCGAGAGGCGGACAGACGCAGGTTGCGGCGACGTCTTTTCTTGCCCTGTTCTCGATTGTTGGGCTCGCGCTCTACGGCCTGCCGTTCTTTTACGACTTCATGGTGAGGGATTTTCAATGGAGCCGAGCACAGGTCACTTCGGGAAATTTCTACAGCAAGCTGCTGATTGGACCGCTGTTTGGTTTTCTGGCGGGGTGGATCGTCGATCGCTTTGGTCCGCGGCGAATGATGATGGCCGGGATTCTGATGGCGGGCATCGCACTCGTTGGTCTGAGTTTCACGACGACTCTCGCCTTCTTCTATTTCTTCTACCTGTTCAACGCGCTCGGCTATGTTTGCGGTGGACCGCTGCCCAATCAGGTGCTCATTTCGCGCTGGTTCAATGAGGCGCGGGGTAAGGCGATGGGTTTTGCGTATCTCGGAATCGGCGCCGGAGGTGCGGTTGCGCCGTTGCTTGCGAACTGGCTGACGCAACAGTTTGGCTGGCCGGGAGCGTTGCGAACGATGGGGATTCTCCTCGTGCTGATCGCGCTGCCGTTGGCGTTCTTTGTTAAAGAGAGTCCGGGTACTGAAGCCGCGCACCTGTCGGCAGCCTCTTCCGTATCGATCGGCGGCGTGTTAAAGAGCTGGCACTTTTATCTGCTGGCGATCGGAAGCATGTGTTCGATCGGCGCGGTTGGCGGAACTTTTCAGAATCTCAAGTTGTTCATGACGGGCGACGTCTTTCGTGCGTTAAGTCCGCAGGAGGCGCAATCGACGGCAGCGTATGTGCTTTCGTTGGTATTGATCTCGAGTCTGGTCGGAAGGCTGTTGATGGGCTGGCTCGCGGATCGTTTTCCGAAGAAGTATGTGATGTTGCTGATCTACCTGATCGTCGCATGTTCGATACCGCTTCTTTTCCTGGCGTCGAGTCAGCCGTTTCTGTACCTCTTCGCGGTGTTATTCGGAATCGGCCTCGGTGGCGACTACATGATCATTCCGTTGATGGCAGCAGAGCTTTTCGGAGTTAAAGTGTTAGGACGTCTGATGGGAGTCGTGTTGACTGCCGACGGTGTCGCGGAGGCGCTTGCACCCGTGATCGTTGCGAAGACGCGAGATAATACCGGCAGCTACGCCGTTGGTTTCAGCATACTGATCCTGCTGGCGTTCATCGGCGCGGTGGCTGTGGCCCTGCTCCCGAAAAAGGATCGGCAAACAAAAAGCTAGTCGCATGGCGGAAACAAGTACGACGGAAACGAGCAAGCGCAAGGTGGCGCTGGTCACCGGCGCTTCGCGCGGGATCGGCCGGGCGATTGCGATTGAGTTGTCGCGCGTTAACTACGACGTGATGATTAACTACGCGACGAACGAGGCCGCGGCTGATGAAACCGCTGCGGCGGTTGTCGCCGCAAGTTCCGTCCCGGAAATCCATGTAGAAAAGTGTCGCGCGAATATCGCCGATCCTGCTGCGCGCCATGAGCTCGTAGCGCAAACGCGCGCGCGATTTGGCCGGCTCGACTTGTTGGTGAACAACGCGGGCGTTGCGCCGGCGCAGCGAGTGGATCTACTCGATGCCACCGTGGAGAGCTTCGATCGAGTTCTCGAAACGAACCTGAAAGGGCCGTACTTTCTGACGCAGGAAGTCGCGCGCTGGATGATAGAGCAGCAAACATCAGGTGCGATCGACAGCTACAGCCCCGCAATCGTCAACATCACGTCGGTCTCGGCATACGCAGCTTCGCCTGAACGCGGTGATTACTGTGTTTCCAAAGCCGGCCTCTCGATGATGACGAAGCTCTATGCAGCGCGACTTGCGCGTGAGGGAATCAGAGTCTACGAGATTCGGCCCGGAGTGATCGCAACCGACATGACCGCCGGCGTCCAGGAGAAATACGATCGCTTGATCGATGCTGATCTGACACCGATCAAGCGCTGGGGTACGCCGGAAGACGTTGGTCGCGCCGTCGCGGCGATTGCGACGGACCTGTTGCCGTTCTCGACGGGCGAAGTGATCAACGTCGACGGAGGTTTTCACTTGCGCCGTTTATAAAGTATGGACCAATCGCTGCTATCAACAGTGGAACACGCTTTCGATTTCGCGCAGCAACAAGTGCGCGCGTTGACCGAACGCGATCCGAACTTTTATCCGCTCTATACCGATCAGGGACGCTGGCGACATGAGAAACCAGCGTGGACGCACTGGTGTGATGGTTTCCTTCCGGGAATGATGTGGATCTTCCACGAGGAGACTGGAGATCCGCAGTGGCGTGTGTCGGCGGAAAAATATTCCGGAGCACTCGAAATCCGCAAAGACGATCGCGAAGTTCACGATCTCGGATTCATTTTCTATCACGGCACTTACAAACGTTGGTATGAAGCGACGTTGCGAGCCGGATCACCGGACCACTCGTTGAAAGACGTCGTGATCCATGCCGGCAGAACTCTTGCGCTTCGTTTCCACGAACGCGCCGGGTGCATGCGCTCGTTTCACGGCGCTGATTCCAACTTCATCGACATCATGATGAACGTGGGCATCATCTTCTACGCCGCGCTCGAAACAGGCGATTCTTCTTTGTTGCAGCTCGCACACCGGCATTGTGCGACTACGCGACGCACGCTCGTTCGTGGCGATGGCAGCACCTCTCACGAAGGAATTTTCGATCTCGAAACCGGTGAGTTTCTGCGACAGACGACTCAACAGGGTTTTCGCGGCGACTCGTGCTGGTCGCGCGGCCTCGCGTGGTCGTTGTATGGCTTTGGCACTTGTTACGGCCTGACTCGGGAACCGAAGTACCTCGAGACCGCGGAACTCAACGCGGAGTACTGGCTGGACCACGCACCTGAAGACGGCGTCGTGCCTTGGGACTTTGACGCTCCTGAAGATGGACCATTGAGCCGCGCGCAGGTCGACACTAGCGCATCGGCTATCGCGGCAGTTGGCTTATTGAATCTCGCTGAGCTTACAGCTAGCGAAGAGCGGCGCAAGGCGTGTCGCGACTGCGCCCTGAAGACGATCGGATCGCTTGCGGCAAATTATCTGGGCGACAGCGTGGATGGTTGGGAAGGAATCCTGCGCGGCGGCGTTTATCACATTCACAAGGACCTCGGCGTGAATGAGTCGGTGATGTGGGGTGAATTCTTTTTCGTCGAGGCACTCCAACGCGCGCTGCGCATCTTACGTAATACCGTTTAGGGAATCATGAGCGAACGAACCTATCCACCGGTCGGTGGTATGCGCACCGTCGCGGACTTCAAGACGCACGTTGCAAGTCTTGGATTGTCGATTCCCTGCGACGACGCGACAGAATCAGCCGGCACACTTTCGCAACCGCTCGAACTCGACGGGAAAACGATCGGCAATCGCTTCTGCATTCATCCGATGGAAGGCTGGGATGGCACGACAGACGGCCGGCCGAGCGAAGCGACCCTACGGCGCTGGAAACATTTCGGTTTAAGTGGAGCGAAGCTGATCTGGGGCGGTGAAGCTGTGGCAGTCAATCACGAAAGCCGCGCGAACCCGAATCAACTGCTTATCAATGAAGATACGCTGACTGAACTTGCGTCGCTGAGAGAAACGCTAGTTGAGGCACACCGCGAAGCATGCGGCACGACTGACGATCTCTTTGTCGGACTTCAACTCACGCACTCCGGACGGTTCAGTCGACCTAACGATAAACGCAAAGCCGAGCCGCGGATTCTTTATCACCATCCGTTTCTTGATAAGCGCGTCGGCATTGATGATGCGTATCCCGTTCTCACGGACGACGAGATCAAACGCATCATTGACGACTACTTGCGCTCGGCCCGTTTGGCGCAGCAGATCGATTTTGAGTTTGTCGACGTCAAGCATTGTCACGGCTATCTCGGTCACGAGTTTCTGAGCGCGCACACGCGCGAAGGTGAGTACGGCGGCAGTTTCGAAAACCGGACCAGGTTTTTGCGTGAAATCGTCGCTGGTATTCGGGCGGTTGCGCCGGGTTTGCAGATCGTCGTGCGACTGTCAGCATTCGATCTCGTGCCGTTTCGTCCGGATCCGAGTCTGAGCATAAACGGAAAAATGGGGCCGGGTATTCCCGAGGTTTTTGAGGAACGTCTGCCGTATCGTTGGGGCTTCGGTGTGAAGAGTGAAAACCCTGAGGAATACGATCTCGCGGAACCGGTGCAGTTTCTGTCGTTGCTGCGCGATCTGGGAATCAGGTTGGTCAACATCTCCGGCGGCAGTCCTTATTACAATCCGCACATTCAGCGTCCCGCGCTTTATCCGCCGTCGGACGGTTACCAGCCTCCGGAAGATCCTTTGATTGGCGTGGCGCGGCAGATGGAAGTCACGCGGTTACTTAAACAACAGTTTCCCGATCTGCTGTTTGTCGGCACGGGCTATACGTATCTGCAGGAGTTTCTCCCGGTGGTCGGGCAAGCGGCGATTCGCGAAGGTTGGGTTGATGCAATCGGGTTGGGGCGAATGGTGCTGTCGTATCCCGAGTTGCCGTTGGACGTGATCAGCGGGCGTGGCGTGCAACGCAAGCGAATCTGCCGCACGTTCAGTGATTGCACGACTGCGCCGCGCAATGGATTACCGTCAGGATGTTACCCGTTGGACCAGTACTACAAACAATCCGATGACGGTGCGCACTTAAAACAAATTAAGAATGCAGGCGCTAAATAGAAGAAATTTCCTGAATTTCGCCGCGAGGAAGCCTGAGCCCGCGGGCTTTTGGTTGCACGTCAATCGCTCCGCGATGGCGTGTCGCTTTGAGGTGACACTGCCGATCGCCGATCGCGCGGGAGTCGTCGTGGCGACTGACGCATTGAACCTAATCGACGAGTTGGATGCGCAGCTCAGCTTTTTTCGTGAGAGTAGCGATATCAGTTTCGTAAAGCGCGCGGCCGCAAAGCGCGCCGTCGCGATCGACCATTCGCTGTTCGATCTGCTCACGTTGTGCAAGAGC
>JAICGQ010000072.1 GCA_025923035.1 Pyrinomonadaceae bacterium
ATGCTCGCGGAAGACATTTGCATGATCTTCCTGCTCATCGACGCGCCTGAAGATCAACTAATGGCTTACCAGCACACCAAACGCAGCAACTTCATAACTCACAAGGGCGTCGACAAACTGTTCGGCGCGCACGCACTCGCGGACAAACTGGGATGTGAGTTGGCGCAGAGTCTCGGCGCCGGAGACACGGAACTCGACAGTTTTCTCAGCGGTGTAGGTTTGGCGTTGATTGTCGGCAACAATGAGCTGAAGTTTCGCGGTCTCGTCGAAACGTTGAAACTGCGCGATTCGCATGAGCTTGGCAGTCTGCTGTTCAGGGCCGCAGAACTCGCGGCGGGGAAAACGCATGGCTGAGAAGTCCGATCGGGGCGCAGCCATCAGTCACTACCGTCGCGTCGTCAAAAAGATCGTGCGGCGTTACTTCGGCGCCCCCGCGAGACGCATCGTCTACAAGGCTTCAGGACTCACCAACTACGTCTTCGTGATAAATCACGTCGAAGGTCAGTTCGTGATTCGCATCAGTCCCGACTCGGAACGGATCGGCGCGTTCAAGAAAGAGTGGTGGGCGGCGCAACAGGTGCGAAAGGCAGGTGTGCCGAGTCCGGAGATACTTGCCGTCGGCGACGACGCCGGTCCCGAACCTTACATGATCACGCGACAGGTAAGCGGCGCAGAGGCCACTCACCATCCGCGACGACTGCGCATCATTCACGAGATGGGTCGCTTCGCAGCGATCATCAACTCAATTCAAACAAACGGCTTCGGCACGAACTTCGATTGGAACGATGCGGCGCCAAAGATTCAGACCTGGAGCGACTATCTCGATCAGGAGTATCAAATCCAGGATCGTCTGGAGTTCTTCGCCACGCACCAAATGCTGGCGCAAAACGAATTGAACGAGTTGGCGAGAATAATCGACGAGACGAGGACCGCGGATATCAAGCCGGCGCTGAATCACACCGACTTGCGTTTGAAGAATGTGATCGTGGACGACGACGGACACATAACGGCGATCATCGATTGGGAAGAGTGTATGTCGGCAGTGGCGCCGCAGTGGGAACTCTCGATCGCGTTACACGATTTGTCGATCGACGAGAAACACGAATTCATCAACGGGTACGGTCTCACCCCCGACAAGCTCGAACAGATCGCGCCTCTCATCAAGGCCTTCAACATCCTCAACTACAAGAGCGCCATCGCTGGAGCTATCGAAGAGAACAACCAGGCGAAGCTATCGGAGCTGCGACTCCGTCTGAACGGAACACTCGATCTGTTTTCGTTCGGTTGCTAAGGCCGGCAGGTGCACAACCACTGTCGCAGCACGTTGCTTCGTAATGAGCGTCTTCAGTACATTACCTGCTCAACATGAATTTCACACGACTGATCGATACAAATGCGCCACGCGCCGTGATTCTGATCCGCGTGGTTGTTGGCTGGGTGTTTCTGTCGGAAGGAATTCAGAAGTTTCTGTATCCGGCGGAGAACGGCGCCGGACGGTTTGCCCGGATCGGAATTCCGTCACCGGACGTGATGGGCCCGTTTGTCGGTGTTGTCGAGATCCTGTGTGGCGCTTTGATTTTGTTCGGACTGCTGACGCGGCTTGCGTCGATCCCGCTGATCATCGACATGCTGGTAGCAATTCTGTCAACGAAGATCCCGATTCTCCTGGGCCATGGTTTTTGGGGATTCAGCCTGCGAACTCTGCCGTACTACGGTTTCTGGGGCATGTTCCACGAGGCGCGTACCGACTTCGCGATGCTGCTCGGATCGATCTTTCTGTTGATTGTGGGTGGCGGGTTATGGTCGATCGATGCGCGGCTGTCGTCCGATCGTTCGCGGGCGTTGCGCAGGTGATCTGTTTACGGCAATGGTGGAAGGCGTTTGAGAGTGGGAAGTCCGCTACCGCGAACATCGCCGCCATTTGTTCTCTTCAAAACTAAGAACACGCCGTCCCACAGCATCAACATCTCTTCCTTGTTGTGGTCCTTCACAAGCAAGCTTTGAGCGGGACGCCATCCGCTAACTTCGCAGCGCACGTTAATCGCTCTTGCGTCCTCGGGTCTGACTCCGATCGACTTCCAGTCGATTCCCAGTTGCTGCAACGAATCGTCATGCGCGGCGTCCTTGTCCTGAAACGTCGGCGCACTGCAAACTTTTTCTCCCACTTGCGCGAGGCTGATATGAAGACGCACGCGGAGGCCGATTAACTTGTCGAGTTCAGGCTCGGACTTAACTTCCTTTGGACCAGCCTCGGCGAATCGATAAGAAATAACCTGCCAGGCGCCAAGCGGAGTTAACGCGCCGGCTGCTTCGAAGAGTCGCTCCGTGATCCCACCGGGCTTAACCTGTCGCCACGCTTCAGAGGCGTCGGTCGTCTTCGTTTGGATCGTTTTGCCTGAGGAGTCGACCAGGCTTATCTCAACAAACCGGTAATGCCGATCGGTCAAACGGAAGTCGATCGTTTCGCGACGCGTCTTGTATTTCGCGCCTCCCGGGCCGCCAACACTCTCGGCTTTTGAAAGGACGGTGCGAAACTCCGCGCGAAGAAGATTTCCGGGCCCGAATCTCGCGGTGGCCGTGTTGATCTCGATGACTGAGTCGTCACCGGTGTACACACGCTGCCACGGCTCTTTCGCCTGAGCGCGGTTCCCTGATGATCCGGCCAACACGCAGAGAACGAACGTTGTGCCGGCCAACACGCTGCGCTTCAGGGAGTGAGTTCGCAACATCATTGATACTCAATATAGAACCGGAAGCGGGGCTCGGGTCGTTGTGTTCCCGATAAAATCGACTGGGCCAACTTCAAGTGGGCCATCATCCGTATCTCCGGCCGTTCGAACTGCGACGCCAGGCTCACTGCGCGGTCAAAATCCAACCAGGCAAAACCACCCGCTCGATCTGACAAATAGGTAAGTATTTGCCCGACGCTGCCGTTGGCTGACATGTTCCACTCGCCGTCGCGAAGATAGTTCGTGTCGTAGCCATCCAGCTTAACGGCGATCTCTACCAGTTCATTCAGTTTCGGAAGCAGCGACTCCATGATCCCAAACCCGCGGTCACTCTTCAAGAGCGAATACAGCAACGCCAGGTCGATCCGCTTGGTTGTCTGTTCCTTGCCGGGGTTCAATGCCTCGATGCCTTCCGCGGCTTGATCGACGTATTTCATCGCCATCTTCTTGTCGATGAAACGAACCTGACTCGCCAGACTCATTAAAAAGTCGATTCGCGGTCGTCCGTTCGGAACCTGTTCGAGTCTCTGCTGGAGTTCTGCCAAACGCTCATCGGGTACGGTTTCGGGGTTTTCACGTCTTTCGAGCTGGAAAAGCAGCGCCTGTCGCCTTTCGGGATCACCCGATAGACGTTCGATCAACTTTCGCGCGCGCTCAGTTTCCCCTGCTGCCATCGCATGGTAAAACGCCTGCTGGTAAATAGGCATTTGTATGTTTGGATACTTCAAAGCGAGTGCTTCGACCTCGTCGAAGGCGCCTTGCTGCAACAGATCTCGCACTTCATCAGCAATGAAGGCGTACCGATATGAATTATCGTCGCCGGAACTCCAATGCTTTATCCTGGCAACACGCGAGTCGTACCTCTCGCCGGCGGCTACGCTGCTGGCAGCCAACCGACAAAAGTCCGCATCGTCAAATTCTTCTGACGCTTTCTTGGCGCAGCCTTTATCCAGGGCAGCGGTAACAACAATGCCGATAAGGTCCCTGTAGGTTGGGGCGTCGGCGTCTGGCGGTTCGAACGATTGAATGAGCGTTTGCGTAAATTGAGCAGACGCCCAATTGTCAAAACTCGCCTCGCGGACTTTCTCTACGATTTCTTTGTATAAAACCTGGGCCTGGTCTCTGTGTTTGCGGTTAAGTCTTGGCAGCAGCGCGAGGACGTCCGTGTTAAGCCCCTTCTCGAGTGCCTGACGGCCGAGCTTCAGTGCTGCGTCGGGATTGTTTGCGGCGATCTGCTTTGCCAGTCTCAATTCGAGAGCCTGTTCTTCTTCACGAAACCTGTAAGGTTCGTTTGCATCAAACACCGGATGCGTCACTCTCAGAAAATCGAGTGCCGCCTGACCGTCGAGCTTCGCGATGCGCTCGATCGTGTCTTGTCGGAGTTTGAGAAAGACGTTGAACCGAAGGTCGTACCTGGGATTCCCTTCCGGCTTTTGCAGTTCCGACTTGACGTCTTCCTGGACCATGCGCAACAACGACCGGGCTCGTTCTTCATCGCGTGTCCAGAGCGAGGCAACGAGGTTCGCGCCCATTCGCGCGCGGTTCTCCACCGATTGCAGAGTGTTGAGCTGTCCGGCGACGTTCTCGAGGAGTTTGAAGGCCTTTTCACGCAGCGCCGCGACCTCTTCGGCGTTCGGCTTGTCTATTTCTTGCTGGGCGTGCGCATAGCCTGAGAATGCCAGGAAAAGAGTGACGCCGAAGATCAGGCCGAATCGCAATCTGTGAGAGCGAATCATCGGACCTCCATGTCCTAAGGAACAAATAAAGGAATCCAACCTTCAACAAACAGCACGACAATATTAACGCGAATTGCGATCTACGGTTCCGAAAGACCGGATTTCGGGGATGACTACCCGTCTGTTATATTGACCGCCTCGATGAAAAAGTTCTCGCGCGCAATGGGTTCTCGTGTGATGTCGTCCGCTTTGGCGGCCATCATCGTTGGCGCGTTGTGCTTTTCAGTGGGTGAGGGACTGAGACTCACTCCGTTCCCCGTTTCAACCGCTACGCAAAGTGCCGACCTTTCGGTAAACAACACGAACGAAAAGACTTCGCGTATAAGATACGGACCGCTCGACGTTCCCTCGCAAAACCAGAAACGCAGCAAACGCCAGCTTTTGGATCTGGCCGGACCTGTTCTCGCGGGAACTCGGCACGTCGCTCCCGAATGGTCCGCCGCATCCGCGTACGATCCTGCAAGCGCTCCGGCTGTGCTGTTTGTGGCGCGCCCGTCAGGCCGCGCTCCGCCCTTCTTGTTCTAACTACCCGGAACATAACAAACCAATCCGACTGTGCGCGCGCGCGGCAGCAGTGTATCTGCCGCTCGCACAGGTCTATCGAGCGCCCCCCAACTCGGCAATAGAAAGGAGTCTATAAACAGATGTCGACTATTCGAGAAGCGGCCCTTCCGGGTGTCGGACGCAAGTTCCAGGTTGAAACGGCCAACGGCGATCGTCTCGTGATCGTCATCCACGACGATGGAATTCGCGAGTTGTATCACTTCACACGCAAGGACCCCGATCGCGTCGCGTCAGTCGTCACGCTCGCGGACAGCGAAGCGCGACAGATCGCCGGCATCATCGGCGGACTAACGTACGTTCCCAAAGCGCTCCCTTCCGCGGAGATCGTGCTCGACGATCTGCTACTCGAGTGGTACACGATCGCGCCGGGATCTGTCTGCATCGGCAAGAGCATTCGCGATCTACAAGTACGGAAAACAACCGGGGCGTCGATCGTGTCGATCATCGAACCGGATCGCGTCAAACGCGTCAACCCCGAGGCAGACACGGTGCTCCGGGAAGGCGCCACGCTGATCCTCGCCGGTGACCGACGGACCATCGGCGCGCTGAAACAATTGCTGGTCACCGGGAAGGCGGGTTCGTGATGGAGCACGTCATTCTCGAATTCGGCCTCGCCCTGGCGCTCATCGGCGTAGCGGTGTCGATCGCGTCCAAACTTCGTCTGTCGAACGTGCCGTTTCTGATCCTGATCGGCATGGCTGTTGGACCACACGCGCCGGAGATCGGTGTGTTCGACTTCCGTTTCATCAGCAGTGCGCCGCTGATCGACTTCATGGGACGCGTCGGAATCCTGTTCCTGCTGTTCTATCTCGGTATCGAGTCGAGTGTCAGCCGTTTGATCCAGGCCGGAAAATCGATCTTCATTGGCGGCACGATCTACATCTCAATCAACTTCGTGCTCGGTATCCTCTATGCGTACCTGACAGGTTTCTCGCCGACTGAGATGTTGATCGTTGCGGGTGTCACGACGATCTCCTCCAGCGCTATCGTGGCGAAGATTCTTTTCGACTACCGGCGGACAGCTAATCCGGAAACGGAACTGATACTCGGCATCACGATGTACGAGGACGTGTTCCTCGCCGTATATCTCTCGTTAATTTCCGGCATCGTTTTGAGTGGCGCGACGTCTTTCGGCGGAGTGATGTCGTCGGCCGGACTGGCGCTCGGCTTCATCGTCGGTTTGACCGTGATCGGACGCTGGGCCACGCCGGTGCTGAACTGGCTGTTGCGTATCTCGTCGAATGAAGTGTTTGTGATCGTCGTGTTCGCGTGCTTGTTTATCTTTGCCGGACTCGGCGAGACGATTCACGTCGCAGAAGCGATCGGCGCTTTGTTGTTAGGACTGATTCTCGGCGAGACGGAACACAGCGCACGGCTGGAGAAGCTCGTGATCCCGTTTCGCGATTTCTTCGGCGCGATCTTCTTCTTCGGTTTTGGCTTGACTGTCGATCCGTTTGGTTTGGGTGGTGCTGTTTGGTTAGCCATTGGCGCGGCCGCGTTGTCGTTGGCGGGTGTGCTGATCGCTGGACAGTTGGCGGGACGAGTCGCCGGACATTCAGGTGCTACGTCTTTGAACGTGGGACTGACACTGCTCGGACGCGGCGAGTTTTCGATCATCGTCGCGAAACTCGCGCAGGCGGGAGCGTTGACGGCGTTGATCCAACCGTTCGCCGCGCTTTACGTGCTGATACTCGCGACCTTCGCGCCGTTGCTGGCCAGGGAGTCTGAACGAATCTACGCGTTGTTGGCGAAAGTCTTTGCAAGGCGTCGTCCCGGACAGACCGAGGTCGAACTCGGCGAGACGTGACACTATAACCGCGGTTTTACTTGTAATCTTCCATCGAGGTTCTGCAAACTACGAAGACCAGAATGAGCAAAGCGGCAAATCGGTATGAGCGGGAGACAAACGCATTCCTCTCGATGCGCAATCTCGCCGACCAGGCGTTCTCGCGCGCGGCGGGTGCGCCGCTCATTACCGGCAACAGCGTCCGCTTGCTGATTGACGCAAAAGAAAACTATCCCGCATGGCTCGACGCAATCGCCGCCGCACAACGCTACATCCATTTCGAAAGCTACATCATTCATGAAGATGAAATGGGCTGGCAGTTTGCCGACGCGCTGATCGCCAGGGCGCGCGAAGGAGTGCGCGTGCGACTTGTGTACGACTGGCTCGGCGGCGTGGGAAAAACTTCTCGATCCTTTTGGCACCACCTTCGCGCAGGCGGCGTCGAGGTCCGTTGTTACAACCCGCCGCGACTCGATTCGCCGCTAGGCTGGTTGAGCCGCGATCATCGCAAGACGCTGACCGTCGATGGTGAGGTCGGTTTCGTAACTGGCTTGTGCGTGGGCCGAGCCTGGGTCGGCATACCGGAAAAGAAGATCGATCCGTGGCGCGATACGGGCATCGAAGTGCGTGGTCCATCAGTGGCCAACATCGAGCAGGCGTTCGCCCGTGTTTGGGACGGGATCGGCGAACCGCTCCCGGCAGAGGAAATTGCGAAGTACGACACGCGAGGCGAAACAGGTGGAGTAGCACTGCGAGTCGTGCCCAGTGAACCGGCGAGTGCGGTCATGCTGCGCGTGGACCAGCTCGTCGCGACACTCGCACGCGAGCGGTTGTGGTTGACTGATGCTTACTACGCCGGAACCACGCTTTACGTGCAGGCCTTACGCGCGGCGGCGAAAGACGGCGTCGACGTTCGTTTGCTCGTTCCCAGTGCGTCCGACATTCCGATTGTGAAAGCGCTCTCGCGCGCCGGGTATCGTCCTTTACTCGATGCGGGCGTGCGCTTATTCGAATGGAACGGAACAATGCTCCACGCGAAAACGGCGGTTGCGGACGGCACGTGGGCCCGCGTCGGATCGACGAACCTCAATCTCGCGAGCTGGTACGGAAATCTCGAGCTCGACGTCGTTGTCGAAGACGTGGGATTCGCGAAACAGATGGAGGAAACGTATCTGCGCGATCTCGAGAACTCCACCGAGATCGTTTTAGACGCGCGACGAAAAGTGCGAGCACCGGGTGCACCGAGACATTCCGCCGGACCACATACTGCTATGACAAGCGGCGGCGGCGCCGGTGGCCGGGCCGCCGCGGGCGCGATTCGCATCAGCAACGCTGTGGGCGCAGCATTCACGAATCGCCGCGTGCTCGAACCCGTCGAAGGGCGACTGATGGTGTTGGTGGGACTGTTGTTATTATCTCTCGCGTTGATTGGGTGGAAATTTCCACGCGGGCTGTCGTATCCGCTGGTGTTTTTTCTGGCATGGACTTCGCTTGCACTGATCTACAGAGGCGTCAAATTGTGGAGCGAAGGTCATCGTAGACCATCGTTGGACCATGAAACAGCTGCAGCAGACAAACGAACCGACGCTCCAGTTGGCGCGCCCGTCACAAAGGAGAGAGTGAAACAACCATGAAGGTCTTCATCGCTTACGACGGATCAGCCGACGCGGACATTGCGATCGACGGATTGCGTCGCGCTGGATTACCGGCGGATGGAGTTGAAGCGCTCGTGATGTCGGTCGGCGAGGTGTGGCTGCCGCCCCCGGCCAGCGACGAGAGCGAACCGGCTCATGCGCCGCACGGTCTCAAAGAATCGCGAGAGCATGCGGCGGAAGTTATGCAGCAGGCACACGAAGCGGCACAACGCGGCGCCAACCGCGTGCAGCAGATGTTTCCGCAGTGGCACGTGACGGCCGAAGAAAACAATGGTTCCCCGGCGTTCGAGCTGCTGAACCGCGCGGAAGAATGGAAAGCGGATCTGATCGTCGTCGGTTCGCAGGGACTGACGGCATTCAGCCGCTTCGTGCTTGGCAGTGTGTCGCAGAAGATCCTGACGGAGGCGTCCACGTCTGTTCACGTCGGGCGAGAGCATGGCGGAAGCGGAACGTCGGGCCAACGGATCGTAATCGGCGTTGATGGTTCGGCTGGATCGCGTGTGGCTGTGAGAGCTGCCGCGCGTCGCAAGTGGACGGCGGGCAGCGAGCTTCGCATCGTCGTTGCGGACGACGCGTTGAAGACCAGTCCGATCCTGCGACTGGTGCCGCCGATTAGCGACTTTGTCGATGAAGTGAGGGCCGAAGAATGGACGCAGTCGGAACACATGGCACTCGAAGCGGCGCAGGAACTTCGGGACGGTCTCGATAATGAGGACATCACTGTTTCGTCAGTGGTCGAGATGGGCGATCCGAAGCAGGTGCTGGTGAAGCACGCGGAAGAGTTCGGCGCTGATTGTATCTTCACGGGCGCGACCGGGTTCAGCACGCGTCTCGAGCGCTTGATCCTGGGAAGTGTGTCTGCCGCAATTGCCGCACGCGCGCATTGTTCGGTTGAAGTCGTGCGCGAACGTGAAGCGCTCAAGAATCCACAGTGAATTCGGCGACGATCGGTAGATGATCTGACGCGGCGAGTGCGAGGCGGCTGCGATGGACTGAAATGCTTTCCAGTTTCAGATGTGAGTTGTAGTAGATGTGATCGAGGTGCAGCAGCGGGAACACACCCGGATACGTTCGTGCTCGACCGAGACGTTGTTCAGGTTCGGCGCTGTTCAGGTGATAACTGAAAAGCTTCGTCGTGAGTCCTCTGGTCCATTCGTTGAAATCGCCCAGGACCACACGCGCTGACGTGAGGACGTCGCTGCCGCCGATCACTTCAAACAACCGGTGCGCCTGGTAGCGACGTTCGAAGAAACCGGTGCCGAGATGCACGTTGAAGAGTTGCAGTTTGGTCTCTGAGTGGTCAGGTTTGATTGTGACTTCGAGGCAGCCGCGCGGTTCGTAACGCCGGCAGGTCAGATCGTGGTTTCGATCGGAAAGTATGGGCAGTCTGCTGAGAACGGCGTTGCCGTAAGCCCCGCCACGTAATCTTCGATTCTCACCGATGCGAAAATCGTAACCGAGCTCCTCGGCGATCGAGTGCACCTGGTTGTGTTCGCGCGCCGCTTCGTCCATGCCGACCACTTCCTGAAGTGCGACGACGTCCGCATCGATCTCCTTCAGCACCTCGGCGATGCGTTTTGGCCGCACCCTGCGGTCAAGCCCCTGGCACTTATGAATGTTGTAGGTTGTAACGCGAAACGAGAACACGGATTGAATTTATCATTCAACCGTCACCCATTCCACACTGGCTGGAAACAGCTTCTTCTCGGGGTCGACCGTGACTACGTAGGCGCCCAGAGCGCCGATGCGACGATTCGGACCGAAGGTGATCTTCGGCATCAGACCGGTGTCGTATTCGTAGAGTCCTTCGAGAGCGGTGACGAGTCGCTCACGGCTGAGATCTTTGCCGCAGAGTTCCAAAGCATGCACCAGGATGCGCGCCGCCGCCATCGCTGAAGCTTGCGCCGCGGCGTGACTTCCTTCGATCTTGTTTCGTTGCAGCAAAGCGGTGTATTCAGCAGCGCCGGCGGCGGAGACGTCAGTGGGAACGGTAGGAAACGCGAGAAACACTTTGTCTTTCATCCTCGCGCTCACGGCGTCGACGCTTCTTCCAACCAGCGAACCCAGCAGGTAAAACGACGCATTCCAATCCGCCGCCTCTGCCGCTTTCAACAGCGCCGCCGCTTCGATACCAGAACCCGCAAAGAAAACCGTGTCGATCCCCTTCTGCTTCAACTCGCTGACGAACTCCGCCGCGGCGAAATGATCGCGTGGATAGTATTTCGTCGCAGGCGTATTCCAACGGCTCTTCTTCGCTTGCTCCTCGACAGTCGCAACAATACTTCGGTTGAATTCGAGATCCGGCGCGAGAATCGCGGCGCGCGATTTCGCGGGATCAGACTTCTTTATGGCGAACAGTGTCAGTGCGCGGGCCTGCTCCTTCAGACCCGGAAGCAGGTAAAAGATGTAGCGATTGAGCGGCAAGCCTCGTTGCGGCAGCAATGTTGAGGGACCGACAAACGGAACTTCTTTCTCCTGAGTCAAAGCGGCCAGGCCATCTTCGGCGCCGGCAGTAAGTCCGCTGACCATCGCAAACACCTGATCGTCGTCGATCAAACGTTTCGCATTCGCGACGGTCGTCTTCGAGTCACCGTACGTGACGCGCAACTCGATCTTGCGGTTGTAAATGCCGCCACGATTGTTGATCTCCGCGAAGTACGCCTGCAATACGTCGCCCATCGATTGGGAAAGACCGTGTAACGCGGTTTTGTCGGGTAGGACCGTGCCAAGCACGATCGTGTTGTCGGTCAAACCCGGATCGGTGTCCGTTTCGATCCGTTTCAGGTATGCGATGAGGTTCGCCATGTCCTCCTGCGGCATGCGGTACGTAGGCATGGCGACGGCGAATTTATTGCCGGCGGGATCGACTCCCGCCGTCAGTGAACGAACAAAGGACGCTTCCGTAAACGCAGCGTGCTTACGTCCGCCTTCGTCTGTGTGGCCATAGGGTTTCGTCAGGTCGGACCAGCTCATGCTGCCCGCCGTCACACCGCCTTCAGTTCGTCCTTCGCCGCGGTTTCCATGACAACCGGCGCAGGTGAGCGTCGTCGCGGGCACGTCGACCTCGCCCATCATGGCGATGATCTCCTGGCCCGAAGCGCTCTCGCCTCGCAGATAGAACGCTTTGCCCTTTTTCTCCTGCGGCGTGAGTTCGCGACGCTTCGGTGATTGCGAGTAAACCACAACACTGGCGATGACGATCAAAAACAGCAATGTGAGTTTCTTAGTCACGGTCGTTAATCACATCCTCGAGAATCTTTATCAGTTCGTCTGCCTTCGCGAGTCCGAAAGCCTTCTTCCACAGTCCTTTCGGCTCGTTGCCGATGATGAAGATGCTGGTGTGGTTGTCTTT
This sequence comes from Pyrinomonadaceae bacterium, assembly GCA_025923035.1. Taxonomy (GTDB): domain Bacteria; phylum Acidobacteriota; class Blastocatellia; order Pyrinomonadales; family Pyrinomonadaceae; genus PSRF01. Next base: position 11,823 of record JAICGQ010000072.1, read on the forward strand.
CGCCTCGACGTACTGGCCCAACTTGTAAAGCGCCCAGTCGACGTTCTCTTTCTTTCCGGTAAGAAACAACCAGCCCGGCTTAGCGTGAAAGCGTTTGCCATACTCTTTGAGTCGTGTCGGCGTGTCAGTTTCCGGGTCGACGCTGATCGAAACGAGAAAAGCATCTTTGCCGAGTCGATCGCCGAGCGCTTCCTGCATCTTTTCGAAGTTGCGATTCATCGGCGGACAGATGCTGGTGCACGTCGTGAAGAACGTGTTGATGGCGACGACCTTGCCTTTCAGGACGTCCGAATAGAAACGAAGCTTGCGCCCGTCCTGGTCCACCAACTCGACGTCGGAAAAGTATTTCTCCGCCGGCGACTTTTGCTCCTGTGCGTAAACTAACGCCGGCGCGACCAGCATGAGCACCAGAATGACAACGATCTTCATTTCGTCACCTCATCAATCACACTCATGATCTGCGGGATCTTTGCCAGACCATACGTGCGCGTCCAGACGCCTTTGCTGTCGTTGCCGACGATCAGCGCCGGCGTGTGGTCTTCTCTTTTCGACACCGCCGCGCCGAGCGCATTCAACAACTTGTCCATCTCCTCTTTTCCACCGGTGACGAACGTCCAACCCGGTCCGGCTTTGAACTTCGCGCCCCAGGCTTTCAATCGCTCGGGCGTGTCTGTTACCGGATCGACGCTGATCGAGATCAGATGTACATCCTTGCCGACGCGCTCACCCATCTCTCTTTGCAACCGTTGAAACGTCGCCGCGAGAGGCGGACAGATCGTCGTGCAGTTCGTGAAGATGAAGTTGATGGCCACGGTCTTGTCTTTGATCAGATCGGTGTAGAAGTGCAGCTTGTTTCCATGCTGGTCCAACACCGCGACGTCGGGGATTTCCATTTTGGCAGGCTTCGCTGGAGGAGTTGAAGAGTGGCACGATTGTGCTACTGCTTCGCCCGCCATGAGCATTGTTAAAGCAAGTATGAGGACGCCGATTTTGCTACTCATTTTATTCACCTCGCCTCTGCTTACTCGGTTGCGTGGAGCATCAAGTAAGGAAGGTCTACGAAGCGGACGCCCATCGAAGAAGACTCGACGAACAGCATGTAGACTCCGGTTTGCGGCACGTTGATTTTGAGTTCGTAAACTCCATCACCGACTGACTTCGCAATATCGCGACGTTGCCAAACGCCGGGACTCAGGAACGTCAACACGCGCACGTCCTGAAGATCTGATTTCGGATCACCCGTCGCGGTGTCGATGAGCTTGAAACGAAAGACGAAATCCTTGTTCGCGGCCAACTTTCGCTCTTTCACCTGGTGCTCGATGCTGAGCGCCACCTGCGGTTTCTCTTTCAGCGACGGGTTTGCTTCGGCACTGATCTCGAAGCAATGGGCCACGCGTGGCGAGTCGTTCAGAAACGCGACGTCGTAACGACCACTCGCAGGCAACTTGATCGTCGTCGAATAAACGCCCGGCTGAATCTCGCGCAAGCTGCGATCGACGACCAACACCGCGAGCGGCTCGCGTCGATAGTTTTGAAAATTGCCCATCGGCGCCGCCATTCCCTCGCTGTAGTAATAAAGGACCTTGTCGACGGGGTTCGCCACGATCACAGCGTTTCCTTCCGGCGCCACAACGATCGAATCGGCGCGCACCGGTGTCGAACCGTTTCCGGGAAGCGCTTGCCCGCCGGGAAACTCCGTGACGTCTACCTCTTTGCCGATCGTCCCGAGCCGCAGCATTTCGACGTTCTCCGTCGCGAGCGATCTCACGAACGCGAAGGTTTCGCTAAACGTGATCTGATCCGGCGACTTGCCGGTCTTGACTTCGTGCAGCATGCGGTTCGACGCCGCGTCGAAGATGTTGACGAGGCTTTCTTTCGTGTTGAGAACGAAACCGTAACGTCCACCCGGAGCGAAACGGATCGAGCGCGCGCCCGGCTTCGTTTTCATCTGCGCCAGCACCTGATGAGTTTGACCTTCAATTACAGTCACGGTCCCGTCGCCTTCACTAGCCACGTACAACGCCTTGCTCAACTCCGACAGCGACAGCGAAACCGGTCCTGGACCAACCTTCACGTCGTGAAGCTTCGCCAGCGTGCGAATGTCGATAATCGAAACCGTTCCGCTTTCACTGTTCGATACAAACGCGAAGCGGTTGTCGTTACTGATGACGATGTCGTGCCGTCCGGCGCCGGTCTCAACTTTCGCAGCGACCGTCAATTTCGCCGTGTCGATCACCGTCACGCTGTCTTCGCTGGTGACCCACAAGTACTGCTGGTCGGGTTGAAGTGCGATGCGAGTCGGTTTGGCTGCGGTGTCGATGTAGTTCGTAACTTTCCAGGTGCGTGTGCTGATTACCGCGACCTGGTTGATCAGCGGCAACGTGACGAAAAGGTTTTCGCCGTCGCGCGTCAGCAGCCAGTCTTCGCCGGGACTCTTCATCATGATCAGCGTGAGCAACTTGCTGCCGCCGAAGCCCAACAGCGGATCGATAACCGAAATATCGGGACTCTTGTTCAGCGCCAGCACGTAGTAGGAATTCAGATCGACGTCGGGACGCAGCCGCAGGCTTCCCGTCAGGTACGACTGGATCTTCTCGCGACACTGCGCCGGTTCGGTCGCTTTGTCTTTCGGTCGCATATTGATCCAGGCCGAAAGGCCGAGTCCTTTAACGGGCGTGCCCGTCGTCGTATCTGTGACTTTGAACCTGACGTTGACGTCCTCCGCGGCCCTGATCGTCTTCGCATTCTGAGCCAAAGGATCGGCCGTGAACTCGATCGCGATTCCCTGCTCCACGATCTTCTGGTTGGCGTTCTGTGCTTGTGCTGTTGTGACGATTAAAAACATTACTGCGACTAAAGCAATAAGTTTTTGGTGGGTGTGTCGTTGCATGTCTGCACTCCTCGACAAGTTATTGGCCTTCACGGTGCAACCGTTGTGCCTGCCAGAAACTGAGCAAATTCAGTAGTTGTTATTGATGAAGTGGGGAAATTTACTTTTGGATTGCGGAAAAAATCAGGGGTGGCCCAAGGACCACCCCTGCAGCCGCAAAACGAGGCCACACCGAACGGCCTACTACGTCTACGGCGTTACGCGGAATATACCCCAAATTCCGCCGTCGAACATTATCGAAACCTGCGTCCTGTACAGGTAGTCGCCGGTAACCCGGCGTGCGCCACCCGCACCATTCACTGGAATCACTTCGTAATGCGACGACGGTCCGATCCCATACTGGGCGCCTTTGAATTCTGACAGCGGATTGTCGCCAATCATTCTGGACCGATTGGCGTACGGTTCCTCCTGCCAGAAGTGGCCATGGAGATTGAACACGTTGTTTCGCGCGTGACCGTTGGCGTTCAGGATGCGGAACCGGACCTGTTGGCCGGCCCTGGCAGTGAACACCGGAGTCTGCGGATCGCCTCCCACCTGCGCGTTGGTCAACACGTTGGTGAAGTCGAAGTTGCGCGTGTCCTCAAACGACGTTTCCGGAGCGTATCCCATGCGCTTCCAAAGCGGCTCAGTGCGATAGTTGATCGCTTTCTGTGCCGAATCTTCAGCATCTTCAGCGCCTTCCGGACCACCCAGGTTTGGCACGGGCTTACCGTCGGCGAACCTCATGTTGATGTCGGTCTGCATTTGAAGCACGAACTCACGGAACGACGTGCCATCCGGTTTGGTGACGGTCGCTTGTGCCCGCGATGCCGCGTCTTCAACCCAGTTCGACCCCTCGGGTTCGATGATCAGCGAACCAATCGCGCCTTTGTTGCTGTGCTTGATTGGGTCGGATGAGATCAGGTTTGTGGCGCCAAACTCGATCGGCGTCGCGATGCGCTGGAAGCCGTTGATAACAACGTCGCCGGCGTACCACGTGTACCGGGCGATGCCGCCTGGTCCAACCGTCTGGTTTGGATTAAAGCCCACGTTCTTGCCGTCGCTGTTCGCTACGTTGTAAGCGAGCAGTTGCGGGTGCAAACCAACCTGGTTCGATGGTCTCACCTGATTGGCATTGAAGTGGAACAGCAGGTTCGTCATCGTGTTGAAGCCATCGAGATCCGGCAACACTTTGGGCAGCTTATTGACCAACGTGAAGTTGATACATTCGCCGGCCCTTGCGCGGACCACGAGTGGTTCGATTGGGACCCCAGCCTTGACCTTGCCGTAGGCATCAATGTCCGAACTGCGGAAGTACATGATCGCGGTCGGATCGTTGAGTGCGCCTCCCAGACCGGGCCGGCTGTTGTAAACGAGCGTGCCTCCGGGCAATGCCGCAGCACTGACCGCCGTGACGCTGATGTTTCGCTTCGGCGCGTTATACGGACAGATGC
>JAICGQ010000073.1 GCA_025923035.1 Pyrinomonadaceae bacterium
CGGCGGCTTGAACTTCAGCAAATCGACCGACGGCGGCAAGACGTTCCGATCGCTTCAGCAAGGCATCGCGCACAGCGACAACCATGCGATCTGGATCAATCCTGCGAACAGCGATCATCTGCTCGTCGGCAACGACGGTGGATTGAACGTCAGTTACGACCAGGGCGCGACGTTCGAGTTTGTAAACACGATTCCGGCGGCGCAGTTCTACGCAATCGGCGTCGACATGCGTAAGCCTTACTACGTTTACGGCGGATTGCAGGACAACGGATCGTGGGGTGGTCCAAGCCAAACGCGAAGCAACAACGGCATCACCAACGCCGATTGGTATCGTGTTGGCGGTGGCGATGGCTTCTATACCCAGATCGATCCGACCGATCACAACATCGTCTACGTCGAATCACAGGGCGGAGCGGTGCAGCGGTTGGATTTGCGCACGGGCCGCAGCGTCAGCATTCGTCCACGAGGCGTCCCGCGTCCGCGCGGCAGCGGACAAGGCAGGCAGGGTGGTGGACAAGGCGGTGGACAAGGCAATGCCACGCCGGCTGCGAGTCCATCAGCGCAAGCGTCACCAAGTCCCGACACGCAGACCCAACTCGCAGCGTTCGCCGCAGCGCAGGGATTCGGTGGGTTCGGTGGTGCGGGTCTGCAGTCGAACGTTGTGCCGACACCGCCGGCCAATGAGGTTTACCGTTTCTACTGGAACTCGCCGATTCATCTTTCGCCACACAACCCGCGCGTTGTTTATTTCGGCGGCAACAGGTTGTTCAGGTCAATGGACCGCGGCGACACCTGGACCGCCACTCCCGATCTGACGAAACGGATCGATCGCAGCACGCTGCCGATCATGGGCGTGCCCGGAAAAGATCCGATGGCCTCGAAGCACGACGGCTATTCGGGATACGGTTACATCGTGACCGTCGCCGAGTCGCCGAAGATGCCCGGCATTCTTTGGGTCGGAACTGACGACGGCAATATTCAAGTGAGTCGTGACGGTGGTGCGACCTGGACCAACGTCAGCAAGAACGTTCCCGGCATCGGAGACACGTACCACATCTCGCGCGTCGAGCCGTCGAAGTACGATGCGGGGACCTGTTACCTCTCCGTTGACGGCCATCGTCTGAATGACATGAAGCCGTACGTGTTCGTCACCAAAGACTACGGCGCGACCTGGACTTCGATCGTCAGCAATCTTCCGAAGTGGGGTAACGTCAACGTCATCAAGGAAGATCCGAAGAACCAAAACCTTCTTTACGTCGGCACTGAGTTTGGTTTGTTCATCTCGATGGACGGCGGCAAGGAATGGAAGCCGTTCATGTCCGGCATGCCGGTGATGCGCATCGACGACATCGTCGTCCACCCGCGTGACAACGATCTGATCGTCGGCACGCACGGGCGCGGTATTTTCATCCTCGACGATGTCACCGCGTTGCAGCAGATGACGCAGAAGGTGACGGATTCAGAGGCGCACTTGTTTGAGGTCAGGCCGGGAACGATCTGGCTGAACGACGCGCGTCTGGGACGATACTGGGGCGCCGCAAAACTGTTCCGCGGCAGCAATCCGCTACCCGGGACGGCGATCAGCTACTGGCTGAAGTCTGCACCGAGCGGCGACGTGAAGCTCACGATCTCCGACTACACAGGGAAAGTGGTGCGCAACATCAACGGCACGAAGGATGTTGGCTTGAACAGGATTCAGTGGAACCTTCGCGGCGATCCGCCTCCGCGTCAGGCCGGTGGTGGTGGCTTTGGCGGCGGCGGCGGTGGTGGTGGCGGCGGCGGTGGCTTCGGAGGTTTCGCACAGGGACTGCCGCTCGAAGCCGGCACCTACGTCGTGAAGCTGTCAGTTGGTGGTAAGGACTACACCACGAGGGTCGTCGTCGAAAACGATCCTGGCATTAACTAATCCGTGTTTAGACCACACGGGCGATGAGACACTTCAAGTAGTAAGTCTCGGGCATGGCGACGAGCACCGGATGGTCCGTCGCCTGCATTCGCTTCTCGATAATCTGAACGCGGCGGCGGGCGTCGATGGCAGCCTGAGTAAGGACCTCGACGAACAGCTCTTCCGCAACGTGATACGAGCAAGTACACGTAATGAGCACGCCGCCGCGATTCAGCAACTTCAACGCCCTCAGATTGATCTCCTTGTAACCACGTAAAGCTGATTTCAGACTCGCCCGGTTCTTCGCGAACGCCGGAGGATCGAGAACGATCGTATCGAAACGTTCGCTGGTCGCTTCCATCTCACGCAGCGCGTCGAAAACATTTGCTTCGCGAAACTCGACATTACTGAAGCTGTTGAGTTCCGCATTGCGACGAGCGGCGGCGACTGCTTCGCCCGAGATGTCGATGCCGGTTACCTGATCGCACACGGAGGCGAGATGAAGTGCGAAAGCACCGTTGAAGGTAAAACAATCGAGCGCGCGTCTGCCGTCGGTTGTTGCAGCGGCCTGGCGTGCAGCTATTCGGTTCTCACGTTGATCGAGAAACGATCCCGTCTTTTGCCCACCTGAAGGAGCGACGAGGAAACGCAGACCATGCTGACGTGTTACTAATTCATCAGGCGTCTCGCCGTAAATCGTGCCGCTGATTAACGGCAGTCCTTCGAGTTCTCGCACGCGCGCATCGTTTCGTTCGACAATCGCGAGCGGGTTGAACTCGTCAATCAGGATCTCGACGAACATCGACTTCAGCGCGTCTGTTCCTTGCGAAAGCGTTTGCAGCACGAGCACGCCCGCGTAGCGATCGACGATCAACGACGGCAGCAGATCGCCTTCGGAATAGACAAGTCGATACGCGTCAGTGTCCGGCGGAATGTGTCGACGCGCCGCCGCCTCTCGGATCTTCTGTCGCCACCAGTCGTGATCGATCCGTTCTTCTTTTTGCGTCAGGAACCGCAGCGCGATTTGCGAAGCGTTGCTGAATAGAGCCTGGCCGATGAAATTTCCGCGCTCATCCGTGACCGAGACCACCGAGCCGCCATCCGCGTCGATTTCGATTACATCGCTGCGATAGATCCAAAGATGCCCTTGCCGGACGCGGTCGGCGCCTTTCTTGTTAACTCGAACCGTTTTCATCCCGCATACTCTCGTGTCAATCGTGTAAATAAGTCAATTGCGTTATGCTACGCTCCAGCAATGGCAGCAGGTATCGAACTTCCAAACGTCGTTAGCCCCGCTAACACGGATCCCATCGATTACAAGGCGGATTTAGGAGATCCGGGCGAGTTTCCATACACGCGCGGAATCTACCCGACCATGTATCGCGGCCGGCTTTGGACCATGCGCCAGTACGCCGGCTACGCCACCGCGGAAGAATCAAACGCGCGCTACAAGTATCTTTTGGCCCACGGCACCACCGGGCTTTCTGTTGCCTTTGACCTGCCGACGCAGATCGGCCTCGACTCAGACGATCCGCTGGCCATGGGCGAAGTGGGAAAGGTCGGCGTCGCGATCGATTCGCTCGACGACATGGAACGTTTGTTTACGGACATTCCGCTCGACGAAGTCTCGACGTCGATGACGATCAACGCCACTGCCGCCATACTTCTGTCGCTGTATCTCGCCGTCGCCCGCAAGCAGAATGTCTCGTTCAACAAACTTCGCGGCACGCTGCAGAACGACATTCTGAAGGAGTACATCGCGCGCGGCACTTACATCTATCCGCCCGCGCCGTCGCTGCGTCTGGTCACCGACATTTTCGCTTACTGCGCGCGGGAAGTGCCGAACTGGAACACGATCTCGATCAGCGGCTATCACATTCGCGAAGCAGGCTCGACGGCGGTCCAGGAAGTCGCGTTCACGCTTGCGGACGGCATCACGTATGTTGAAGCTGCGTTGGCTGCGGGACTCTCGGTTGATGAGTTTGCGCCACGCATTTCGTTCTTCTTCAACTCGCATAACAACCTGCTCGAAGAGATCGCGAAGTTCCGCGCCGCGCGACGGCTGTGGGCGCGCATCATGCGCGATCGTTTTAACGCGCGCGATCCGCGTTCGTTGATGCTGCGGTTTCACACGCAGACGGCCGGTTCGTCGTTGACTGCGCAGCAGCCGGAAGTGAACGTCGTACGCACGACGATTCAGGCACTGGCGGCGGTGCTCGGCGGCACGCAGTCGTTGCACACAAACTCGATGGACGAAGCGCTTGCCTTGCCGACTGAAGGAGCAGCGCGAGTTGCACTGCGAACGCAGCAGGTTATTGCTCACGAATCCGGCGTTGCAGAGACCGTAGATCCGCTGGCCGGTTCGTATGCTATCGAAGAGTTGACTAACCAGGTTGAAGAGCGCGCGCAGGAGTATTTGGAGAAGATCGACGCGCTGGGTGGAATGTTGCGCGCGATTGAGACTGGATACGTGCAGCGAGAGATCCAGGAGTCGGCGTATCGCTACCAGCGCGCGATCGAGTCGCAGGAAGAGATCGTCGTCGGCGTGAATCGTTTTCAACTCGAATCGGAGCTGCCGGTGGAGGTCTTGCGGATCGATCCGGCTTTGGAACAAGCGCAGGTCGAGCGCGTGAGAGCATTACGTGCGCGGCGCGATTCTCAAGCCGTCGATGACGCTTTAAAACAACTCGAACGGGCAGCAGCGACATCCGAGAATTTACTACCGCGAATTCTGGCGTGCGTTGAGTCGTACGCGACCGTCGGCGAGATCAGCAACACGCTCCGCCGCGTGTGGGGCGAGTATCGAGAAACATCCACGGTGTAAATCATGAATCGAAGAACATTCACCAAATCACTCGCAGTCACTACTGCGGCGATCGGCTTCGGTGGCGTTCCGGCGCTGGCCTGCAAGCAGCTAAGTTATTTTTCCATCACGATGGACGACTTTTACTGGCGCAACCCCGTAAAACTGACGGCGCAGGAACGCAATGCGTCGATTCTCGACACCCTCGACAAACAGAAGATTAAGGGCGCGGCGTTCGTGATCGGTCGGAACATCGAGGACCAGGAAGGTAAAGACCTGATCTCGGCGTGGGACAAAGCCGGCCATCTGATCGCGAACCACACGTATTCGCATCGCGAGTTCAGCGCTCCGGATACGGACGTCAAAGCCTACCAGGCCGATGTCCTGCGCGCCGAAGCATTGCTCAAAGACTTTCCTCATTTTCGCAAGTACCTACGTTTCCCGATGCTCAAAGAAGGCGAAACCGCAGAGAAACGCGACGCCATGCGCACCTTCATGTCGGACAACGGTTATCGCAACGGTCACGTAACCGTCGACAACTCGGATTGGGCCATAGACCAGCGACTTACCGCGCGACTGAAGAAAGATCCGAACGCCAATCTCAAACCGTATCGAGATTTTTATCTGGAACACATGTGGGCGCGCGCTGAGTACTACGATACGCTTGCGCGGAAAGTAACTCGTCGCGCCGTGAAGCACACGATCCTCACGCACTTTAATCTACTGAACGCCCTGTTCCTGAACGACGTGATCCAAATGCTCAAAGGAAAGGGTTGGGTGCCGATGGACGCCGAGACGGCGTTTAACGAGGATTCAGTTTTCCGGGCCCAACCGAAAGTCGTTCCCGCCGGTGAAAGCATCATCTGGTCGATCGCCAAAGAGAAAGGGACCATCGCCAAGTCGTTGCGCTACCCGGCGGAAGACGCGCAGTACGAAAACAAGCGGATGAACAAGCTGGGCCTGTAGTTCTGCCGATCCATGCTCGTTGAGGAGATTCTCAAGTGACAGGCACAGTTCTTATAAAAGCCGTTTTTTCCTGCAACGGCAGCATCACAAACATTCACGTAGTAGAAGGACTTGCTCACGGTCTCACAGAGCAAGCCATCGCCGCTGTGAAAAAGATCAAATACGTTCCGGCCGTGAAGGGCGGGAAATACGCGTCAATGTGGATGCAGCTCGTGTACAATTTCAATCTCTACTGATGAGCGCGGCGCACCTTCTCGAAGTCAACGATTTACAAACGCAGTTTCCAACTCGCAGCGGACTCGTGCGGGCGGTAGATGGCGTGAGTTTTCATCTTGACCGTGGCGAGTTGTTGGGACTCGTTGGTGAATCGGGGTGCGGGAAATCGATCACGGCGCTCTCCGTCATGCGTTTGATCGCGCCGCCGGGAAAGATCGTCAAGGGCGAAATACTCTTCGACGGCAAAGACCTTCTGACACTCTCGGACGCCGACATGCGGCAGATGCGCGGCGACGATATCGCGATGATCTTTCAGGATCCGATGACGTCGCTCAATCCGGTATTCACCGTGGGCGAACAGATCGCGGAAGCGCTGCGTCTGCATCGCAAGTTGTCGCGGAAAGACGCGCGGCGCGCGACGATCGAAGCAATGCGCGAAGTCGCAATTCCGGATCCGTCGCGTCGCGTCGACGATTATCCGCATCAGCTTTCCGGCGGCATGCGGCAGCGCGTGATGATCGCGATGGCGCTGGCGTGTAATCCAAAACTATTGATCGCCGACGAACCGACCACCGCACTCGACGTCACGATTCAAGCTCAGATTCTCGAGTTGCTGGACGAACTCAGAAAACAGCGCGAGCTTGCCGTGTTGCTGATCACGCACGATCTCGGCGTCGTCGCGGAAGTCGCGGACCGTGTGGCGGTGATGTACACGGGAAGGATCGTCGAGCAGTCGCCGGTTGAAGAACTTTTCGCGCGACCCAAACATCCGTATACGGAAGGACTGCTGCGTTCCGTTCCGAAACTCACCAGCGAACACGTCGCCCGCAAAGAACGACTGGAAACCATCGAAGGTGTCGTGCCGCGTCCGACTGACTTGCCGCCCGGTTGTCACTTCGCGCCGCGCTGTCCGCATCGCATGCCGCGCTGCACGGCGGAAGACATACCGCTTTACGAGCTCGAAGGCGGCGTGAAAGTGCGTTGCGTGCTTTACGATCTCGCAGCCGCAGTCGCAGCCGATCACGATGCCGAGCAATTGAGAAAATGATTTCTACATCCCTGGCTTCTGAAACATTGCGCGAAACACTCGTCGGCGTCCGTGACCTCGTCAAACATTTTCCAGTCGAGGGATCCGACGACGTCGTGCGCGCCGTCGACGGCGTGACGTTTCAGATCTTCGCAGGCGAAACGCTGGGTCTGGTCGGCGAGTCAGGCTGCGGCAAGTCGACTGTCGGCCGTTGCCTGTTGCGGTTGATCGAGCCGACTTCCGGCCACGTCAACTTCCACGGACGCGACATACTCGCGCTCGACAAAAAAGAGTTGCGACAGATCCGTCGCGAGATGCAGATCATTTTTCAGGATCCTTACGCCTCACTAAATCCACGCATGAAGATCGGCGACATAGTTGCCGAGCCGCTCGTGATTCACAACTTAGGCACGAAGAGCGACCGCCGCGATCGAGTCGCCCAACTGCTGCGACGTGTCGGTTTGGATCCCGATTACATGAACCGTTACGCACACGAGTTCTCCGGCGGTCAACGCCAGCGCATCGGTGTCGCGCGTACGCTCGCGCTCAATCCGAAATTGATCGTAGCGGACGAGCCTGTGTCGGCGTTGGACGTCTCGGTCCAGGCCCAGGTCGTCAACCTGTTGCAGGAACTTCAGCAGGAATTCAGACTGACTTACCTGTTCATCTCGCACGGCCTCGCGGTAGTCGAACACATCTCGACGCGCGTCGCGGTGATGTATCTCGGACGGATCGTCGAGATCGCCACGGCGGCGGAGCTCTACGCGGAACCGCTTCATCCGTACACGCAGGCGTTGCTGTCGGCGATTCCGATTCCGGATCCGCGTCAGAAGCGAAAGCGAATCATTCTGCAAGGCGACGTGCCGACGCCGATCAATCCGCCGTCCGGTTGTCGTTTCCGCACTCGTTGTCCCATTGCGATTGAAGAATGTGCGCGCATCGATCCGGAGTTGCGCGAAGTGTCGCCGGGCCATTCGGTCGCTTGTATCCGTGTTTCCGGATGGGATGAAGCAAAGCCGGTCGAGTGAAACTTTGCCCTTCGCATTGCCGTATCATCCAAGCGACTTTTTGAACAAAATTTAAAGAAACACGGGTTTGAAGCCGATGAGTGCTCTGACCGAACCAGCGTTCCCGCCACCTCCAACACCGCCAACAGAAGAACCAAAGCCTCCCCGAGCGACCCACCTGTGGCCGATCGCGATCGTCCTATTCGTCATTGGGTTGGTGTTCATCGTGGGCGCGATCGCGAAGTTTATTCCCGGGGCTTTTCCAACCGGCGTCGGGTTTTGTCTTGTCGGCGTGCTGATATTCGGTCTGAGTTTCATTCGCCTGCCCGTCGTCCCCAAGAAGGGAGAGGAAGGACCGCTCTCGTTACTGGAAAAGTTGACGGGCATCTTCTTCGAGCCGAGTCGAGTGTTCCGCAATCTACGCGAATACCCGCGTTGGTTCGGAGCGTTCGTGATCATGGGGGTGCTGGCCGTCAGCTATTCCTATTTATTTGTGAATCGAATAACGCCCGAGCGTATCGTCGATCATTCGAGACGGCAGATGGAGAGTCTTGGAAGCTGGGCGCCGCCGCCGGACGTTCGTGAGACCCAGTTGGCCCAGCAGCTCGAGAGTATGAAGAGCCCCGTCCGGCTGGCCATCGGAACTCTCAACGCGTTCCCCTTGCTTCTCATCCTGATGGCTTTCGTTGCGGGTTTGAGCCTGCTCGGTGTGCTCGCTTTTGGCGGCCGGATCAATTTCTGGCAAGCACTGGCCGTAACCGTCTACACGACGCTGCCGGTGATCGTGATTCAGAAGGTGCTCGGTATCCTGATTCTTTACTTGAAAAGTCCGGACGACCTGCATCCGGTTCTGAACCGCGACACAACGCTGCAGGACAATCTCGGCATTCTTTTCTCACCGACGGATCATCCGGTGCTGTTTGTGATGGCGAGTTTTATCGGGCTCACGTCCTTTTACGGACTGTGGTTGCGTGCGAAGGGTTTGCATCTGGGTGCTACGCGCGCGAGCAGCGGTACGGGATGGGGTGTGGCCATCACACTCTGGGTGTTGTTGCTGATCTTCGTGGTGATTATTACTTCGTTGTTCCCCGCTTCGATCGCGGCGTAGTTGAGGCTCGCGCGCCGCGAACCTACTCGTATCTGAGTGATTCGATGGGATCGAGGCGTGCGGCTTTCCAAGCCGGCCAGATGCCGAAGATGAGCCCGATCCCGATGCTCGCGATGAGGCCGCCAACCGGCGCCCACAGTGGCACATAAGAGGGAAGCAGTAAACGCAGCAGCAGCGTCAATCCCCATCCGATCGATAGACCAACGATTCCTCCGAGTCCCGTCAGCGTCGCGGCTTCAATCAAAAACTGCCACATGATGTCGCTGCGCTTTGCGCCGATCGCTTTGCGCACGCCGATCTCGCGTGTTCGTTCCGTGACGGATACGAGCATGATGTTCATCACACCGATGCCGCCGACCATCAGACCGACGGAGGAGATCACGACCATCGCCACAGCCATCATCGCCGTGATCGAGCGGAAGTTGTCGAGAATACTTTCCGAGGTTTGCAGACCGAAGTTGTCATTTGCGGCAAACGGAACCTGACGGCGGATGCGCAGCATATCGCGCACCTGATCTTTCGCCTCTTCCATCAATCCCGGCTTTGCGACGGCGAGTATGTAGATGTCGTCAGCGTTGGGTTTCAGCTTCTGGGCCACGTTGAAGGGCACGTAAATGACGTTGTTCTGATCGTCACTGCCGCCGCCGATCAAAAACTGCTCGCGCTCCACCAGCGAGCCGACAACGCGAAACTCCTGCGTGCCGATCTTGATCGTTTGCCCAACGGGCGAGCCGAGCTTGAAAAAGTCGTCAGCTACTTTCGAACCGACAACACAAACTTCCTGGTTCGTGTCGTTCTCCGTTTGTGTGAAAAAGCGACCCTCGGAGATGATCTGCGTGCCGGCTTTTTCAAATTCCGGCAACGTTCCCTGAAGTGCGACTTGCGCAGAAGTCTTGCCACCCCCCGAGACCATCAACTTGCCGCCAAACCAGTTGTTGGTGATGTCGAGGAAGGGAACCGACAACTCGACGGCCGGCAGCGCCTGCAAGGCGACTGCGTCGTCGTAAGTAAGCTCCTTTCGCATGCGCTCCTCGCGCGACATGCGTCCGATGCGGATGCCGGGATCGAATTTGCTGATATAGATCGAGCGCGTGCCGAATGATTCGACTTCGTTCTTCACGGACACGTCGATGCCGCTGATGATCGACGCGATCAGCATCACGGTGATGATGCCGATGACGACGCCGAACACAGTCAGAAACGAACGCAGCTTGTTGGCGCGGAGCGTCGAAAGGGCCATTTTCAGGTTTTCGTAAATGTCGCTTCTGATGATTCGCATATCAGTTAGTACTTTGTACTTTGTTTTTTGTACTTTGTCAGATGGTCAGTAGTCAATCGTCAGTTTGTCAAACCAAAGAACTAAGAACTAAGTACTAAGAACTAAGTACTACGTACTAATCAGCCCTCAACGCTTCAATTGGGTCGAGCCTCGCTGCTTTCCATGCCGGGAAGATTCCGGAAGCCACGCCCGCGCCACCCGAAACGCCCAACGCAGCCGCAACCGCAAGAATCGACAAATAAGTCGGGAAGATCCACGCCGACACTACAAAACCGATGATCCACGCCAGCAGAACTCCGACCGCTCCACCGAGCAACGCCAGCGTCGCCGCCTCGACGAGAAACTGTTTCAGGATGTCCATCTGCCGTGCGCCGAGTGATTTTCTGATGCCGATCTCTTTTGTGCGTTCGGTCACGGCCACCAGCATGATGTTCATGATGACGATCGCGCCGACCACCAATGCAATACCGGGAACGGCGATCGCGACGATAAAGATAGTCCCGAAGAGCCGGTCGCGCAGACCAGTGATCGCGTCAGGCGTGACGATGCCGAAATTGTCTTTCTCACTTGGACCAAGCTTCCGTCGCGCGCGCATCAGGAAGCGCGACTCTTCAACCGCGTCGTTGAACAGATCGTCGTTCCTGGCAGTAGCGACGAAGTAGAGCGAACGCTGGCGGATCAGTCCACCGTAGTTGATCGAATAAGTTTTCAGCGGAATGATGATGAAGTTGTCCTGCGGTATTCCGAAGACGGTACCCTTCGCCACCTCGACGCCGATCACGCGATAGGGCAAACCGCGAATCGTGATCTCCTGTCCGATTGGACTGCCGCTGAACAGCTTGTCCGCGATGTCGGCGCCCAGGTACGCGACGCGCGCGCCGTTGTCGTTTTCCGGCTCGGCGATAAAGCGTCCTTCGGCGACGTCGCGGTTTTCAATGTCCACGCAATTGGCCGTCGCGCCGGAAACAAACACGTCTTCCAATACGTTATCGCCGCGCTTCACTTCCGACGGCGTGACGCGTGCACGCGCGCCGATCTTGTCGACCAGCGTGGCGCGTTCTCTCAGATAGTCGTAATCGTCCAGCGTGAGCTCTTTATTGCGGCGCTGGGCGGCGGCGATCGTGTCAGTGTCTTTGAAGTCTTCGAGCGGATTGAACCGTTGAACGGTGAACGACTTGGCGCCAATACCGGCGATTTTCTCGTCGACGTAGCGATTGAACCCGGCGATCAGAGAAACCACCACGACGAACGCTGTGACGCCGACGATCATGCCGAGCAGAGTCAGCGCCGAGCGCAGTTTATGCGCCCAGATCGCGGCAATAGCCAGTTTTAACGTTTCGATAAACTTCACAGTGTAGCGACCGTTGTAATTACGGGTTGATCCGGGTTAGGGTTGCAACGGGCATATTATGCAATGCTCACTCCCAACGCAAAGCATCAATCGGATTCAGACGGGCCGCTTTCCAGGCGGGCCATAGCCCAAACACGATCCCGACCGCTCCTGAAATTCCCACGCCGAGTCCGATGGCCCACAACGGCACGTACGCCGGCAGCGGAGAGTATGCGTTCATCAGCAAGCTCGCCAGCTCACCCGCCATCAAGCCCATCACACCGCCAATGGCGGTAAGCACGACCGCCTCGATCAGGAATTGCGAAAGGATGTTCAACTTCGTCGCGCCGACGGCCTTGCGGACGCCGATCTCCTTCGTTCGCTCAGTGACGGAGACGAGCATGATATTCATCACGCCAATCCCACCGATCATCAACGCCACAAACGAAATCGACGTCAAAACGAGCGCTGTCGCTCCGGTCAACTGGTTATAAACGTCGAGGAGAGAATCTTGAGATGAGATTCCGAAGTTGTTCGGTTCGCCGGGGGCAAGGCGACGGCGGCGACGCAGGATGTCGGTGATCTCGTCCATCGCGGGCTTTACGAACGCACGCGAACGCGGCCGCACGATCACGAAGAAGACGACTTCCGGAAAAGGACGATCGGGATAGTATTTGTCGAACGTGGTGAGGGGAATGAAGATCGAATTGTCGCGCGACTGGCCGAAGAAGTTGCCCAACGGCTCCATCACGCCGATGACGCGATACGGATTGCCTTCGATGCGAACTTCCTTATCGATCGCGTCTTCGTACGGAAACAGCGCCTGCTTCACATCGACGCCCAGAATCACGACGTTCGATCGATCCTGCATGTCGATGTCGTTTACAAACCGGCCGCTGGCGACGTACTGCGTTTGAACGAATTCGTAGTAAGGCGTAACGCCCAGCAGAATGGGCGTGTCAGTTTGTTTGTCCTGATACCTCATGGTCGCCGACAGCATGCGATGAATCGGCGACACGCCCACGATCGACGGCGCTTCCGTGCGCAGTGCTTCGACGTCGTCCATCGTCAGGTCTTTCCGATGAATCTCGTCCGGACCAGGCGGCCTTCCGAAACTCGGCTCAAACTTCGAGACAAAGATCGTATTCGATCCCAGCGACTCGATCTGGTCCGCGAACGCTCTGTTAAGACCCTGAATGATCGCGACCATGAAAATCACCGTCAGCACGCCGACGCCGACGCCGAGAATCGTCAATGACGAACGCAGCTTGTTAGTGCGCAGCGTGTCGATCGCCATCAACGCAGATTCTTTGATGTCGTCAAGTCGCATCAACTTACTCCGCTCGTAATGCTTCGATCGGATCGAGTTTCGCCGCGCGCCATGCCGGCCACAGTCCACTGACGATACCAACCAGCGAAGAGGCGCCGACACCGAGCACAGCCGACAGCGTGCTGACCAGCAAAGGAAACCCGATCAACGCCGAGATGATGTAAGCCAGTCCGAAACCGGTGCCCACGCCAAGCGCACCGCCCAGCGCCGTCACCGTCACTGCCTCGATCAAGAACTGGCTCATAATGTCCTTGCGCCGCGCGCCGATGGCCTTACGAATGCCGATCTCCTTCGTCCGTTCCGTGACTGACACCAGCATGATATTCATCACCACGATGCCGCCGACGATCAGGGAAACGGCAGCGACGCCAAACGTCACGTAGTAGATGTTTGACGTCGCCTGGCCATAGAGATTCAGAAATACGTCCTGTGTTTCGAGTGAGAAGCCTTCGTCGTTGGGATCGTCCATGGACCGTCCGCGCCGATTGCGCATGATGGTCCTTACCTGATCTTCGGCGACTTCGAGTTGCTCAGCCGCAGGCACCTGGATGAACACCACGAGCGAACGGCGCGCGCCGTAAACCTTCTGGTACGTCGAGTAGGGAATGTAAACGACGTTGTCGCGCGAGAAGCCAAATATCGATCCCAACGGCTCGAGCACGCCCAGCACTAAGTACGGACGCCCGTCGATGCGGATCTCTTTGCCGATTGCCTGGTCGGCGGGTGCGTCGGCAAACAAATTCTTCAGCATGTCGGGACCAATCACGCAGATCTCGCGTCCCGAGTCGCCTTCACTCTCGGTCCAGATTCTTCCCACGTCGATACTGACGCCGTCGATATCAAACATCGTGAGCGGCTGAACGCCGCGGATGCGTACGTTCTCGGCTTTCTGGTTTGCGTACTTGACCGTCTCGATCGCGTTTGCGGCGACGCCGACGCGCCAGCACGACGTGCACAGACGTGCGATCGCTTTTGCGTCTTCGTGCGTCACGTCCTTGCGACGGTTGAACTTTACGAAGTCTTCGCGCGACGTGATGATCTGCGGATTTTTCGAGATGCTGAAGACTGTAGAACCCTGTGACGAGAACGTTTGGGCCACGGTGGCATTCAGGCCGTTGATGATCGTCATGACGGCGATCACGGCGGTGACGCCGACGATGATCCCGATCAACGTCAGTCCCGTGCGGAGCTTGTTTGCGCGCAGGCTCGACGTAGCGACACGGAACGATTCCCAAACTGCAGTCAGACGGAAGAGTGGGAACGAAGTGATCCGCGCGGGGAGGTCCGCGCGAGCGTAAGTGGAGCGTTGTGGCTGGACCGCGTCATCGCCACTTCGCTGCATGGCCAGCTTCTCCTATTTGATTCGTTCGTCCTTCTCGATTAGGCCGTCACGAATGGAGACGACGCGGTGAGCGCGCGCCGCGATGTCATGCTCGTGGGTCACGACGATGATCGTGTTTCCCTCGGAGTGCAAGCGTTCGAAAAGGTCCATGATTTCATTGCTGGTGTGGGAGTCGAGAGCTCCCGTCGGTTCGTCAGCCAGCAGGATTGAGGGGCGATTCACCAGCGCGCGCGCAATGGCGACACGCTGCCGTTGACCACCCGAGAGTTCGTTAGGGCGGTGCATCATGCGGTCGGTCAACTCGACGGCTGTCAGTGCCTTCTTCGCCATTTCGTGTCGCTGCGCAGCGCCGATGCCGCCGTAAATCAGCGGCAACTCGACGTTGTGCAGCGCAGTCGCGCGGGCCAGCAGGTTGAACGTTTGAAAGACGAAGCCGACTTCCTGGTTGCGAATGCGAGCCAGTTCGTCGTCGTCCATTTCGGAAACGTTCTTGCCGTTGAGCCAGTATTCGCCCTGGGAAGGAGTGTCGAGACACCCGATCAGGTTCATCAATGTGGACTTGCCGGAACCCGATGGGCCGATAATCGCGATGTACTCGCCGCGCGGAATATCAAACGAGACGCCATGCAACGCGTGAACAGACTCAGTACCCATCTGGTAAGTCTTCCAGATGTTCCGCATGGAGATGAGCATCGACGGGTCGTGCCCGTCGAGCGGAGTCGTCGGCTTTACCTCAGTCTCCCAGGGAGAGAGCGTGAGAGTCGCGTTGCTCATTTAGCTGCCCTCGTTTCCATTCACGTTTCCGGGTTTGCGCTCCTGTCGTTTGACAGTCATTCCATCCTTGAGCGTCTTCAGGACGCGACTTGGTCCACGCACGACCTCTTTGTCCGGTGACAATCCACTGGTGATCTCGATATCGGCCTCACCCGTGATTCCGGTTGTCACTTCGACGAACCGCACCTTGTTGTTCTCGATCAGGTACACGCCCTTCTGCGGTTTCGGCTTCTCGGGCGACGCTGTCGGAACACTGCCGGCGACGGTCCCTGACGGAGATGCCGATGGTGTCGGTTGCTTCTCAACGATCGATTCGAGCGGCACAGCCAGAACGTTTGTCTTTGTGTCGGTCGTGATCGTCGCGGTGGAGCTCATACCCGGACGCAGCGCGGTTTTTATGTCTTCCGGAAGCTCTTTCAGTTCCAGGGTAACCTTGAACTCTTTCGCTTCCTGAACGTTGACGCGGTTCGACAAACCACCGGTCTGATCGGATTTCGAGATTGCCAACGGGTTCTTCTGTACGACTACGGCCTTGATCTCTTTATCGCCGAGTGCGTCGACTTTTACTTTCGCTTCCTGGCCTACCTTAACGTTGTTGATTTCGGTTTCGTCGACGTTAACCTCGACGTTGATCAGCGACATGTCGGCGATGGTCATCAACGGCGTTGTCGACAGGCCGGCGACAGCGAACTCACCGACGCGCGTCGGAATGTCGGCGACCACGCCGTTCAGCGGTGAAAACTGCTGGGCTTTGTCACGACGGACCGTTTGGCCGCGCAGCATTGCCTGCTGTTGATTGGCGCGCATTTCAGACGACTTGATGCTGGTTTGTGCGTCCTTGACGGCGATGCGCTGTTGGTTCGCACGCTCCATCGCTTCCCTCACGGCGATCCTCTGTGCTTCAAGGTTCGCCTTGGCTGTTTCGAGGGAGATCTTGGCGGTCTCGAAATCGTCGCGGGCGCGGTCGTATTCGAGTCTGGAAGAAACGCCGGCTTCGATTAGCTCCGTGTAGCGCTTCAG